>JAFDDW010000107.1 GCA_019310665.1 Deltaproteobacteria bacterium | reverse complement strand
CCGATGGCACCCAGCGGCAATGTGTCCACTTCGGACCCATATTTTTCTTTCAGGACTTCATAGTTCATAAAGATTTCTTCTTTGGTAAAACCATATTTCGATACGGTTGACGGCAGGCCGCCGTCTTCGTCACGCAGCCACTTTTCAGTATTTTTGCCGACCATACCCGGGATCATCAGCGCCCGCCCCATGCACACGGCCTTGCAGTAGGGTGCGCCCAGGGCCAGGGCCTTGAATACATGATCTTCCGCCGAAAAGCCGCCGGCAAAGGCCAGGTCCGGCACGCGCTTGCCGCTTTTGGCCAGGCGATCGCTCAATTCGACGGCCATGGAATGCAGGTAAATTGAGGGGATGCCCCACTCGGTCATCATGCGCCAGGGGCTCATGCCGGTGCCGCCCGGCGCCCCGTCGATGGTAAGCAGATCGATATTGGCGTCCGAGGACCAGCGAATGGCCATGGCCAGTTCCCTCATCGGATAAGCGCCCGTTTTCAAGGTAACACGTTTGGCGCCCAGTTTGCGAAGCCGTTCCACCTCGTTCATAAACCCCTCCTGGTCCACGAAGCCCAGGCGCGAGTGTCTTTCGAACTGTTTCAAAGGACCGGCTTTAAACGCTGCCTGATGGGCGGGATCTTCCGGATCCGGGGTGACGATATAACCGCGTTTTTTCAATTGAATGGCCCGCTCCAGAGAGTTGACCTTGATCTCACCGCCGATGCACTTGGCACCCTGGCCCCATTTCAGCTCAATGGTCTCCACCCCGAGTTTGTCGATGACATATTCGGCCACACCGTTGCGGGTGTCTTCCACGTTCATCTGGACCAGGATATCGCCGTAGCCTTCGTGGTAGCGGCGGTATTCTTCCACCCGTCGATCCATTTCCGGTGATTTCGTAATCTTGCCGTTGCTGTCGAGTTCCAATTCGGGATCAATTCCACACACATTCTCGCCACATACCAGGCTGATGCCGCTGATGGCAGCGCCGATGGCAAAATGATTCCAATTTTTGCGCGCAATATCCGTACTGCCGAGAGCACCCGTGAATATCGGCACTTTCATCTTGACCTGGTCGCTAACACCGTATGCGGTCTCGGTATCGACACTGGGAAAGGTGGCTTTATCGGGATCGGCTTCGACCCCTTTAGCCCCCAGGGCATACCCCATAATATTTAAATGAGAATAGTCCACGGGATAATCTTTGTCGGCCCCGGCAGTGACGCTGCCGAAAGGCTGCGGGTAAAGAAGCTCCCGTCCCCGAAATGTCGCTTGGAACATGTCGCAGTTTCCTTTGCAGCCATCTATACACCGGCTGCAGATACCGGATTGAGGTGCGATGTCGCGCGAACGGTTCCTGGTCTGAAGTGCGTCGTTGTTCCTGGTCTGAAGTGCGTCGTTTGCATTCGGTCGATGTAGGTTCATAGTCTCCCTCCTTGAATCACCATGAATAGATTTAAATCCAACCCCATTTGAGCTGCGATTCCAACAGTGCATGCATCGGAGTTTCAATAGAAATTCAGCCAAGATAGTCTGTTTTTAGTCGCAAGATCAACAATTTTGTAACATTTTTTTCTCTATCTGGTCTCATCGTTGCTGTTCATTGAATGTTGGGATAGAACTTAGTTCGCTTCGCTCACCATTGGAACTAAAGAAAGTGGCCGGCAATAGCATTGACGCTGCACACAGCATCTCGCGAAACATTTCAGAAGGGATTTTAAGCTTGCCTTTGAAAATTAATGCCGGTATCAATCTACACAGTCATTTTTTTTAGCAACGAAAGACTTGAAAAAAGGAGTATCCATGGAACTGCGAGAAGCCATCCGCAACCGCCGCAGCATCCGTCAATTTTTAGCCAAATCCGTATCCGAAGACATCATTCGGGACCTCATCACCGACACGCGATGGTGCCCTTCCTGGGGCAACACCCAGCCCTGGGAAGTTGTGGTGGCTACCGGTCAGAAACTGGAGGAATTTAAAAAGAAAAATCGAGAGGCGCTTCTGGCAGGTAAAGAGGCCGCGACGGACATCCCCATGCCCCAGGTATGGCCGGATGATTATCGGGCACGATACAAAGAGCTGGGCAAAAGTGTCCTGGGCTCCCTTTCCATTGCCAGGGAAGATAAAAAAGCAAGGCTGCAGCATTTTGTAAAAATGTTTGGCTTTTTCGATGCACCGGCCGCCATTCTGGTGGCTGTCGACAAAGACCTCGCGCTGGAATATGCCATGCTCGATGCGGGTATTTTTCTGCAGACATTCTGTCTTTTGGCCCATGACAGAGGTCTGGGAACATGCATCCTGGCTGCCATGGTCAGCTATCCGAAAATCGTACGGGAGCTGTTTTCCATTCCGGAAAATAAGTTGTTTGTTATGGGAGCAGCCCTTGGATGGCCGGATCCGGATGCCCCGGTAAATTGTTTCGAAAGAGAGCGAGGATCGCTTGATGAGTTTGTGAGATGGGTTAAATAAATTTTTGCCAGTCAAAAATGGCAGCGCTCTATTTACTTGACAGCCGGATTGCGAACGATTAGAAATAGGACCCATAAACTCAAAATAGCACCTGCATTTTATTGTTCATTAAGCTCATCGTCGGAGGTTGAATGAACCTCAAAGCCTGCAAATCGCAATCCTGATAAAGCCTATCGCTTTATTGGGATTTTTTATGTATTTACCCCAAAGTATATTTTTTAATTCTATCGTTCCGCCTTCGGCGGACCATTAACCCAACAGCTCAGTATCCTAAAACCCATTTTTCCAATATTCCAATATTCCAGCATTCCAACATTCCAATTGGGAAAAGCCGCTAACTTGTCAAAATTGTTTTGATAGTCTTGATCCATAAAATATGCAAATGCAAAAGAGGGTAATCATGGAAGAAATAAGCGCAAAAAGTCAAATGGCAAAAATCCGTAACTTCGAAAAGGGATTTATAGCCACCCATTTGGTCAATCTTGGCGCCAAGCTCGGAATTTTTGAGGCCCTCAATGAGAATAAGGATGGTTTGACGCTTCCGGTTCTGGCTGCCAAGCTGGGTATTCATGAGCCTTACTTGAAAATATGGTGCCAGACTGCCTACCATTTTGAAATTCTGGATAGTGATGAAAAGGGACGGTTTATGCTTCAGCCCTATCTGGATGAGATTCTGGGGGACAAAAACCATTTTAGAAATTATGTGGCCAACATTGCCATGGATGTAGAGCTTATTGGAGAAGGCTTTAGGGGGTCTGCCGGGGCCTTTCGAACGGGAACCCCTTACCCAATTTATAGTAGCCCCGAGTTTTCAGAAATGGTGTATGAATCGACGAAAAATATTGCGTTGGCGTTTCTTTTCATGATTTTTCCGAAAAACCAGCACTTGAAACAATTGCTTGAAAAGGGCATCCGGTTTTTGGACATCGGCTGCGGTAACTGCAGCCTTATCATTCAGCTTGCCCAGGCATTTGGCAACAGCACTTTTACCGGAATTGGCCCGGATGCCCACGGTATTAAATCCGCCAAGTCAACCATCTCTCAAATGGAGCTGGACGGCCGTGTATCGGTGGAGTACCTCGGAGGTGAAAAACTTCCTTATAAAGATGAATTTGAAATGGTCAGCATGGTGGTGACCCTGCATGAGATCCCACCAGCTGTCAGAGAAAAGGCCGTAAAAAATGCCTATCGCGTTTTGAAACCAGACGGGCATTTACTCGTTCTCGACTTTCCTTATCCGAGCAAACTGGAGGATTTTAGAAATCCTGTGTATAACTACGGTATCCTGGATCAATTCTACGAAATTTGTGCCGATAGTGTCCATCTAACTATTGAGGAGCAAAATGATGTGCTAACGGCAGCCGGCTTTAAAGATATTCAACGCATGCCGATCGGCCGGGGGATGTTTGATTTCATTACAGCCAAGAAATAGGGCTTAGTCAAATTAAATATTATATGGAGATTATTGAGTTGTTTGATTTTGTGATTTGGGGGGAAATATGTCGCAAAACAACGATCCTTTAACTTATCGTCAAGAACGCGAAATCGGATTCATTGAAATCAACCGCCCGGAAAAGAAAAATGCACTCAATTACGAGTGCTGGCAGTTATTCGACAAGTATTGTGACCAACTAATTGATGATCATCAGATCCGGGCGCTGGTGATCACCGGAAGGCCCGATGATGTCTTTTCGGCAGGTGTGGATGTCACTCCGACCGATAAGTTTATTGCGGATATGTTTCAGGCGCTGCAGAACAAGGATAGAGCAAAACTCACGGAAGGCTTTGCCTATATCCAAGGCGTGTTGTCGAAGCTGGCCCATCTTTCCTTTCCAACCGTTGCGGCTATAAACGGCCTTTGTTACAGCGGTGCCGTCGAGCTTGCGGCCGCCTGCGATATACGGGTGATCAAAAAGGGTGCTGTCATATGCCTGCAGGAAACGCGGCTGGGTTTGATTCCGGATCTCGGTGGGACCGTGCGGCTTGCCAAATTAATCGGTCCGGCAAGAGCTAAGGAATTGATTCTCACGGCACGCCAAATTTTGCCTGATGAAGCCCAGATGCTGGGGTTGGTAAGCCATATTTTCCCGGTAGAAGATTTTAAATCCCATGTAAACGAATATGTGAAGCGCATAACAGCCAATGGACCCAAGGCGTTAGAGGTAGTCAAAGAAATTTGCGATTCCACTTTAACCATGCCGGAAGATGAAGCCCTGGAATTTGAAAGGAAACGGGCGCCTGAAAATATTCTCAGCGGGCAGTGCATCGAAGGGATCAGTGCTTTTCTGGAAAAGAGGGCGCCCAAATGGACATCTTAGAAACTGGATAAAAACTTCGTTCTTGAACGATTTCCAGAGGCTTTTGAGTAGAAAGCTCAAAGATCAGTCCTGATTGAACTGGAACCCATCTCTACTATTTTAATTTATATTTGGGCCATGGCCGCCGTAGCATTTACAACGTTTTGCCCATATTGAGGCACTTAGCGCGCGATTAGCCTTATTAGAGTCTTAGTTGTGAATTCTTTGCATTTTATGAAAAAACTATTTTATCACGAAAGCACGAAATGACGAAAACACGAAAACAAAGAAAAATTTCGTGCTTTCCAATTTTCGTGTTTTCGTGATTAATCCTTTTTGGTTCCAGCTTGTCCGGGTTAGGGAGGTGCAGGATGAATAAAGAAAGTTTTAAAGAAAAAAGCTACTGGATGACCACCCGGGAGTATGCGCCGGGGGATCCCTTGCAGGGTGACATCGATGTTGACGTGGCGATTGTGGGCGGCGGTTTTACCGGCCTATTCCGACAGATAGGACATCTCATCAGAATCAAGGATCTGGCTTTGAAAATGGGCGGCCGAGTCTTTGGATTTTGAAATTATTACCCGATTATCTTTTGTAATCTGATACTGTTCCAGGTATCCTTTTTGCTCAAGTTCTTTTAGCCCCGTACGTACTTTATCCTTCAGACGCCGGAGTTCCTGGTCAATGTCCAGGTTTACCGCCCGGGCCAATCGCAAAATGTCGATGTCGGACTCGGTTTCATACAATCCCTGGTAAAAGCGGTAAAACGCTTTACTCAGATCGGATTTGAGGCGGGACCTGAATTTGAGGTCAATGTTGGTGACAAAGCTATCGGCATACATTTCAAGGAAATAGGGATTGATGACAACCCGGATGCTGCCGGTTTCTTTATCGATATCGGCATAGCTTAAAATCGAGCCGGTCATTTCTTTCAAGTTTTTACGTTTCCTGCTCTTACCGCTGAAAAGTTCAAGATCGATGCGGGATCCGGCTAACCGCTGGATGCTTTTCCAGATCGCACCGTAATTATTGGGCGTCGGTTGGACATCGGATAGCTGGCTTAATTCTTCCTGGGTGGTTTCAAAGGCATCGCTTTGATATTTGCTCATCAAGGCCAGAAGCCCGAAAAGTATGGTTTCGTCAAAAATGACCAGGAGTTCTCCCACCACCTGCATGCGACCCCAGGAATTGGCATCACCCGAATCCAGGCGGACCAGGGGCCATTCTTTAGATTTTATCCTACCTTTGAAATGAAACGGGGATATCCGTGTCAGCATGGTAGGCATAAAACTGAAAAACCGCTGCGTCGGCGGCTGTCGGCTGATATGTTTTTTGACGTATTCAGACGCGTCTTTAATGATCTGGCGCCGGGATAATCGTTTGGCGGCTGCTTCAATGGCGGCATCCGATGCGGTTGGGTTTTTTTCCGGGATGGCATTTACCTGGGTCGGGGGTGTCGGTCTGTCCGGCATTTGCTTCCTCTCTGTACGTTAACTTGGGTTCAACAAATGTGGATTTTATAACAACAGTGCAATAATATAAAAAAAGCCTTCAACGGAATTTTTTGGATTCCATAAAGGCTTTAGTGTCTGATTTTGAAGTCAGCTTCATGCATTCGTGAATGCTCTTTGTATGGGAAGTGATTAATGTCACTATAATTAAAAGAAAATATTTTGTCAAAAAGTATATAAGAAAATCGAATCCGCCGGACTTGTCCTCTTAATAAAACGTATTAATATTTATCAAGTATCAAAAATCAATCAGGGTGTGCTTATGATATTATTCGACGACAGACAAAAAGAAGGTTTAATTGAATTCGGTATCGAAATTCCGGTGCTTTACAGCCGGGTCTTAAATACATTTGAGTTTTTGAAATCACACGAAATTCTGGGATCTAAAATTGATCAATGGCATATCGGTAAAATCGAGGAGACTATCAGTCAGGATGATTTGCGCCGGGTCCATTCCGGGGACTATATTGAAAAGCTGTTTTCCGCCGGGCTGGAGGGTGAGATTATCAAAACATTCGAATTGATTGACGAAGCGGGGAATTACTATCGCTACAACCCGGATAAAGCCTCCCTCCCGTTAACCCTGCTGTTCGATCGCATTCTTGCCATCGTGGCCAGCTCAGTCCAATGCAGCCGGATCGCCCTGGCCAACGGTTTTTGTTTTGCTTTCAGCGGCGGCATGCATCATGCGCAGCACGCCTACGGCGCCGGTTTCTGTATTGTCAATGATATTGTGATTGCCATTCGCAAACTGCAGGCTGAAGGGCGTATCCGTACGGCCTGGGTGATCGATATAGATGCCCACAAAGGGGACGGAACCGCCGCCCTCACCAAGGGTGACGATACCATTACCACCCTCAGTATCCATATGGCAAACGGTTGGCCCCTGGATGGTGATGAATACGACCTAAACGGAAATTTCAATCCGTCCTTTACTCCCAGCGACATCGATATCCCCATGGCAAAAGGGGAAGATCACCTGTATATTCCCCGTTTGCAGGCGGGCCTCGATAAACTTGATAAGTTGTTTCAACCGGATCTGGCGGTGGTTGTTTCCGGAGCCGATCCCTATGAAAGGGACGAATTGCCGTCCACCAGTGATCTGAAATTATCGTTGTCACAATTAAAACAGCGGGATCTTTTGACTTACAATTTCCTTAAGGACCGGGATATCCCCCGGGCCTATGTAATGGCCGGCGGTTACGGGGAAAGCAGTTGGGAGGTTTACGCCCAGTTTCTGGAATGGGCGTTGCCGGACAACCTGAATTCACAAAAGATGTAACCATAACCCCTGGAGGTGCAGGCAATGAAATGTCCCGTATGCGGCTGCGAATACTTTTATGTCAAAAATCCGGACAATCCCCATAAATACTACCAGTTTACCTGCAAAAACGGCGAGACCCACTTCAGCGCTGAAGTTAATGAAGATGAAGTGCCGGAAATAACCGATGAAATTCAGACACACTGTGTCCAGTGCGTCTGGCAGGGGGAGTATGGTAAACTGGTTGATTAGTCAAATAGTTGAATTGTTAATTGGGAATCATATCTTAGGGGGCAGTATGGCTACATATCTCTTAAATTTAAGACCTCACCGGTTATTTGTGGATTGTGAAGTTTTAGGGATTTGAAGTTAAGTCGAGCTGTTTTGGCGATTAATCGATTTAACTCTGAAACGCGGTTAACCTTACCTCTTTTTATCTCATAAGCATGAACTCGATTCGCTTTCTGTGATGCCAACAAAAAATCTATCTCGATACCCTCCCTATTCTTAAAAACAGACCCCGCAACATCAAATTCCATGGGTGGCTGGGCGAGAAT
>JAFDDW010000106.1 GCA_019310665.1 Deltaproteobacteria bacterium | reverse complement strand
GGCTATTTGTTGTTGAATCTCTCAATCCATAGATAAAGGTTTTCACGATAGCGGTAAATTACAACAAAGAGAACGGCACATACAGCTGCAACCAGGCCCAGGACAACATAATTTTCTTCAAAAAGATACGCCCCTTGCAGGCTGAGCAAGAAGGTGCCGGGCATACGGCCAACTGACACCAGCAGGATAAATACTTTTAGCGGCAGTGTGCTTAAGCCGAGGAACAGGCAGAGATAGTCTTTCGGAAAACCTGGGAAGACAAATAACAAAAACAGAACGATAATACCTTGGCGTTTGAGCATCGAATCGAATTTTTCGAATTTATCCACCGGTATCATCTTGCGAACAAAACGCACCCCCAGAAATCGGCCGATCGAAAAATTTATCCAGGACCCGATCGCCAGAGCCACGCTGGAGTAAATAAATCCTTGAAGAACGCCAAATAGATAGCCACCAATAAAACCGGTGGCTTCTCCGGGAACGGGTGCAAAAATAACTTGCAGAATCTGGATCCCCATAAAAATCAACGGAGCACCCAGCCCGAAGGAGGCGATAAAATCCCGCACCTTGTCCCGATCCGATAAAAGGTGATAAAAAAAAGAAACGTTCTCCCAGATTGAATCGCGAAACAGAACCACCAGTATGAGAATTACACATGCTATAAGGCCAACCAGGATTTTAAGATATAGACGGGAAGATTGTGAGCGCATCGTACCTTTAGGGTGAGAGTTTCTGCCGGCATCTGCCCAACAGGTTTCTGATTAACGAGGAACCCGGGCCGTTTTTGCGGCGTTCAATTGCTTTCTTTTTTGACCATCTTTCCGCAAACCCGATCATACCGGATTCATAGGATCTGTCGACATGCTCCTCATGAACCTTTAGGCCGGCATCCCCTCTCAATCCTGTTCGCAGGCAGTCGGTTTTATGCACACACGCTACACAGGTTTCCGGTGAATGCCTCAACCCGTTCGCTCCCATTGGGAAAACGATTTCAAGCTGCCCGAAGCATTCAGGTCGTTTCGTATCGGGGTGGGTCATTTTAGGCATTTTAGGCATTTTTTTTCTATCTCATATGCGAGTCATAATCCCGGCCCATCTGAGAAATTTGTCCTTGATCCGCAAAGCTGAAGTAGCCACTGTCTCCGATGATAATATGCTCGTGGACGGCGAGGCCCATGACTTTGCCGGCGTATACAAGTTGCCGTGTAATGGCAATATCTTCGGGCGACGGTTGGGGATCTCCCGAAGGGTGGTTATGAGCAAAAATGAGCGCGGCCGCGTTG
Organism: Deltaproteobacteria bacterium; assembly: GCA_019310665.1. Classification (GTDB taxonomy): domain Bacteria; phylum Desulfobacterota; class Desulfobacteria; order Desulfobacterales; family JAFDCJ01; genus JAFDCJ01. The sequence continues at coordinate 5,446 of JAFDDW010000106.1, read as the reverse complement.
TTGGCGATGGCAGAATAGACGACCTCTCGCGGATAGACACTGCTGGCGGTTAAGGTCCCCTTAGAGTGGGTCTCGGTAGAAATAACCCGGTTTTTGGAATCCAGAAAAATAATTTTAAAGTACTCGCGGGTTTTGTCCCTGATACTGTGATTAAGATAATCAAAAAGCTCTCTGGAGTTGTTCAGCGGGTCTTTATGAATCAATTTTTTTTCGCGGTATCTGTCCGATACTGCTTTTACCAGTTTGATCCCAAAAGAATTCTTGGGTCCGATTCCTCCAATCTGGCAAAGTTCATAACTGGATGCTTCCAGGATCCCCTGCAGTGTTTTAAACTTCGCCAGAGCTGCTTTGGCTGCATCCTTGCAATCTTTTCGCGGGGTGGCAATCGTCAGCAGCAGTTCGATCACTTCGTAGTCATGAAACCCATCCAGCCCGGATTTAAGAAACCGCTCCCGCAAGCGCTGTCGATGGCCCTCCCCTTTATGCCCCTTTTTTTCACTCATTTTTATTAAACCACAACTCTCAGTCCAAAAACTTCACCCATATTTCAGGTGTCAGTGTTCAGGTGTCAGGAAAAAACTGCCGGAGGACCGAAGACAGTGGTCAGAGGTCAGATATTCCAGCTTCATATCGCCCTGCCCTATGCACCATGCCCTATGCGCTCTGCCCTTCACCTTTAAGCCCACAACCCGTAACTCGCACCTCGTACCTCGCAACCCGTAACTCGCAACGCGCAACGCGCTCTATTCTTCGTCCAACTCCTGCTTAAGATCCCTCGTCATCAATCGATAGACGGCTTCTTTGGGGTCGAGATCTTCATACAGGATACGGTAGATCTCATGGGAAATCGGCATGTCAACTCCCAGCTTGCGGGATAGATTGTAAACGGACTTGGCGGTTTTAACCCCTTCGGCCACCATCCGCATTTCGCCCAGAATGTCGTTTACCTTTTTCCCTTCGCCGATCTTTTGGCCCACGGTGTAATTTCTGCTTAAATGTCCCGTGCAGGTAAGAATGAGATCACCAAAACCGGCAAGACCGGTAAAGGTTCGCGGATTGGCTCCCATCTTCAGCCCCAGACGTCTTATCTCGGTCATCCCCCTGGTGATCAAAGCAGCCCGGGTGTTCAGCCCCAATTGCAGTCCATCAATTACCCCGGCGGCAATCGCAATCACGTTCTTCAAGGAGCCTCCCAGTTCAACACCCATGACATCATCGCTGGTATAAACCCTGAAGTGCGGTGTGGCCATCACCTGCTGCACCAGAGCGCAAATCTCCATGTCTTTGGAGGCTGCAGTTACAACCGTCGGAAGATTTTGGGCAACTTCCCGGGCAAAGCTTGGCCCCGAGATGACCGCCAGATGCTCCGGTGGAATTTGCGGAAGGGTTTCTTGCAGCACGCCGGTCATCGTCAGGTGTGTTTTGTTTTCTATGCCCTTGGAAGCCGAGGCAATGATGGCCTCTTTGGAAATATGGTGGGCCATTTTAAGCGTGGTCTCCCGCATAACATGGGAAGGTACCACCACCAGCACCAGATCCTTGCCGGATACAACATTATCAAGATTATTGCGCGGCTTCAGATTGGAGGATAGTTTAATATCCGGAAGGAAATATTGATTTTCACCGGACGCTTTGATCTGCTCGATGACTTCCTTTTCAAAAACCCACAGATCAATGGCAAAGCCTTTGGAAGCCAGTAAATTTGCCAGAGCTGTTCCCCAGCTTCCGGCCCCAACGACGCCTATTTTGATATTGTTCGTATCGATCCCATCTTTAAATTGCATACGTTATACCTAACCCGGACAAGCCGGAATTGAATATTGACGATTGAAGATTTGTGGAAGTCGCTTCGCTCCGTCATTTTTTTGATAGTTTTTTTTAAATTGATCCGCCGGAGGCGGACCTTAATTTTAGGCATTTTAGGCAATTTGCAATTTTAGGCATTTCTTTGGCCAACTTAGCTTTATATATAAAGATCTTGCGACACAGTGAACATAATTATCTATTAAGTATACTAATCCGGGTAATTCGGGCCAAAGATGCTACTCTTCCTTTTCGGCCAATCGTGCCGCACCGACAATTCTCTCGTCAGATTCCAGCCCCATGAGCTTTACGCCCTGGGTGTTGCGGCTGATCACTGAAATTCCCTTAATAGGCATACGAATAATTTTTCCGATATTTGTCATCAACATCAGATCGTTTTCTTCTTCTACAAGCAGTATGGATACGACCCGACCGTTTCGCTGGGTGGTTTTAATTGAAATCACCCCTTTGCCTCCCCGCTTCTGAACAGGGTACTCATCAATGGATGTTCTCTTTCCATAACCATTCTCGGTAACGGCAAACAGGGTCTGACCATGGCTTAATGCTTCCATTGCCACAATTCGATCACCGGATGCCAGATTCATTCCCTTTACACCCATAGAGGTTCGGCCGGATGGCCGAATATTGGCCTCATGAAACCGGATTGATTTGCCCAGGAGAGATCCTAAAAAAACGTTCAGCGTTCCATCAGTAATTCTGGCTGAAATTAATTCGTCATCCGGCATAAGCTTTAAGGCGATGATACCGCCGGCCCGGGGGCGACTGAATGACATCAGGTCTGTTTTTTTCACAAGCCCATTTCTGGTGGCCATGAGAATGTGATAGCCGGGTTCAAATTCCGGAATCGGCAGCACCGTGGTCAGGTTTTCACCGGGTTCCAGATTCAGGAGATTGACGATCGCTTTACCAAGACTCATACGGCCGGCCTGGGGTATGTCATACACCTTGCGCCAGTATACCTTGCCTTTATTGGTAAAAAACATAAAGGTGTGGTGGGTCGAGGCCACAAACAGATGCTCCACGAAATCATCGTCTTTGGTGCCCATGCCTGTTTTGCCTTTACCTCCCCGGCGCTGGTTCCGGTATAGGGTAATGGGATTTCGTTTGATATATCCCCGTTTGGAAATGGTAACAACCATATCTTCTTCCACGATCATGTCTTCAATCGAAATTTCTACGGTCTTGCCGACAATTTCTGTGGTCCGCTGATCACCGTATTCTTTTTGAATTTCATCAAGCTCATCTTTAATGATGTTTAATACCAACCTTTCATTGGCGAGTATCTCTTTGAAGCGGGCAATATCTTTGAGTAAATTTGTGTATTCTTCGGCTATTTTCTCACGCTCAAGTCCTGTCAGTCTCTGCAGGCGCATGTCAAGGATTGCCTGGGCCTGGATGGGCGTCAAGCTGTAGCGCTCAATCAATCGATCCTTGGCCTCGGCCGGGGATTGGGAGTGTCGAATCAGAGCCACCACATCATCCAGATTATCAAGGGCTACTTTTAAACCTTCCAGGATGTGGGCCCGATCTTCGGCTTTTCGCAAATCGAAGCGGGTGCGGCGAATAATAATATCCTTGCGATGCAGAACAAAATATTCCAGGATCTCCTTGAGGGTCAACAGCTCGGGCCGATTGTTGACGATGGCCAGAAAAATAATACCGAAGGTGTTCTCCATGCGCGTCAGTTTATAGAGCTGATTGATAATCACACCTGCGATCTGATCTTTTTTCAGACCTATGGCGATTCTCATTCCCTCTCGGTCGGACTCGTCCCTTACAAATCTGACGCCTTCAATCTGCCGATCTCGAATGAGGGCGGCGATCTTTTCAACTAGCTTGGCCTTGTTGACCTGGTAGGGCAATTCCGTTACCACAATAGTCTCACTCTGGGTGCGTTTATCCTTTTCAACGGTCACCCGGGCACGGATTTTAATGATCCCTCGACCGTTCTTATAAGCTTCTTTAATGCCATCGATTCCGTAAATAATGCCGCCGGTGGGAAAATCCGGCCCCGAAATATGCTGCATCAGCTCATTCCAGGTGATCTCCGGATTATCGATAAGGGCCGTGATGGCATCGGTAACCTCGGAAAGATTATGGGGCGGAATATTGGTAGCCATCCCGACCGCAATACCGGTCGATCCGTTTACCAGAAGCGCGGGTATTTTGGAGGGCAGCACCGACGGTTCACTGAGCGATTCGTCATAGTTGGGCACAAATTCAACCGTCTCCTTGTCCAGGTCTTCCAGCATCTGGTGAGTCAGCCGCTGCATCCGAATTTCCGTGTATCTCATGGCGGCCGGCCGATCTCCGTCAACAGACCCAAAGTTTCCCTGACCATCGACCAGGGGATAGCGCATTGAAAAATCCTGCGCCAACCGCACGATCGTATCGTATACGGCCGCATCACCATGGGGGTGATATTTACCGATGACATCGCCAACGATACGGGCCGATTTTTTATAGGCTTTGTTATAATCGTTTTTAAGCTCGCGCATGGCAAACAGCACGCGCCGATGAACGGGCTTAAGACCATCGCGCACATCCGGCAGTGCCCTGCCGATAATGACGCTCATGGCGTAATCGAGATAGGATTTTTTCATCTCCTTCTCGATACTGATTTCACTCATGGGTTCGTTTTGGATCATTTCAACTCCAGATTATAGAAGTTATAGGTTAACCATGTCATTTTTCGTCGGGTTCAACAATGCGCTGATAACTGGATTCGTAAATATCAGTTAAAGTTAGAAACGCCGTAACCACCAGTGGGCCGTATATAATTCCCAGGATACCGAAAAGCTTCAAGCCTCCGATTATCGAGAGAAATACCAGCAAGGTGTGCATCTGAACGCGCTTGCCCACCAGTTTAGGTTTGAAAAGGTATTCGATACTTCCTGAAAGCACTACATAAAAAACAATGAAAAAGATGCCGGCCGCCAACCGCCCCTGCAAAATCAAATAGAGCGCCGCCGGCAGGAAGACGGCCCCGACCCCTACGATGGGCAAAAATGCGAGCAACGCCATGATCACGCCCCATAGAAACGGCGATTGGAAACCGAAGAACGCAAAAACAATTCCGCCAAGAGTTCCCTGGATTAATCCGCCCAGACCATTACCAAGCAGGATGGCAGCGGCCATATCCTTGAACTTCTGAATAAGTTTTTCATCCTGATCATCCGGCAGCGGTGATAATCCGACGATGAAGGACACCAGACGCTGGCTGTCGATCAAAAGGTAAAAAACAATCAAAAGCATAAAAAAGAAGTTCGCCACAAAGTTGACGATATTGGCCGTCATGGACCTTGCCTGCTGGTAGAGAAATAGCCCCACGGTCCTGCCAAGTTCGGCGACTCCCCGGTTGAGCTCATCACCGCTGATTTTTACCCCGAAGTTCGTTAGGATGTCGTTGATTTTGTCAACGATTTTACTGTTTTCGAGCAACTCTTTGATTGGATTGTTCAATACTGCATCTCTGGCGGTAAGATACAGGTCATAGGCTTCATTGGCTAAAATGCCTACAAAAGCGGATACCGGTACAAAGAGAACGAAAAATATGATGACACAGGTTATCAACGAAGAAAGCGTCGCGTTGAGTTTACGATGCAAAATGCGGTAAACCGGA
>JAFDDW010000105.1 GCA_019310665.1 Deltaproteobacteria bacterium | reverse complement strand
GCACTTTATCAATCGTGTCGAACTCGTCCTTGCGAAAATCCTCTACAATCAAGGCCGCAGTCGTATTGAGGTAGGGGTCCGAAAAAGCCATTTGATTCAATCTGGCGGGCGTCATCGCTAAGCCGGACATAACAATGTCATAGCGTCCCGTTTTGAGCTGTTCAGCCAGGTTCTCGTGATCAATGGGTATAAATTCGATATTCCATTCAAAATCATGCGCAAGTTTGTGGGCCATGCCGATGTCGAATCCAACCAGTTCGCCAACCGTATTGAAGTATGCAAAGGGCATTTGATGGGGATCGTAACCCACCCGGATCGTACCGGTTTTATGAATCCTTTCCATGGGTGTCAACTTGCGCAACCCGGGGTCGACCTTTTTTTCGGAAATATCCCGGTACAACCGGTAAGGTGCCGGATTCTGCAGCAGCTGCATGTTGGCCACGACCACATCCTTCTGGTATACATTTTTGACAACCGCACTGAAATACAACCGGCTGCCCAGGATGACGGCAACTGTCAGGGCTAAAGACGCCAGGGCGCACATCAGTATTTTTCGCTTATTGACTTTCATCGTACCGGTCAAAGATGCCGTTGTGAGCATGGTGAAGACCAGCAAATTCATAGCGGCCAGCAGGGTGGACGAGCGGCCGTTGATAACCCCCGTGACCACGTAGAGTTGATACATATCCGAGGGCAGCCGCATCAGATCCAGCATGAAGGGCAAGGCCACATCCACCCCGCCGAAGAAGCTGAGCAGTCCGGAAAATAAAAACGTTCCATACTGACCGAGGTTGAGAGAACCGCCCGAAAACCAGACCGCAAACAGGATAAACAGCAGCATGATCAACTTACCGATGTTGGGAAAATTAAAGGAAATCGGAATCAGAACGTCAATATAGGTGCCGGTTTTCTCACGTTTCAGATCGTATTTATCAAAAATTGTTTTGCAGTTGTCCGTCAGGACCGTCAGCACCACGAACAGGTTGCCGGTTGTAAAGGCGGTTACCAGCGCATCTTTGGACATGCCGACGATGTCGCGGTATTTGAACGGCGTTACCGGTATCACCAAGAGCGGTATCTTTCTTTACACATCCTATTATGGCACCGATCAGAGCCAGGTGCAGCGCGAATTGTCGGCGGCCTCCACTGCCGATACCAAAAAATCGCTGCTTCTCAACGGATTTGCACGCTTTCCTTTGACAATCCTCTACGTGCTGCTCGGCATGGTCATGCTGGCCGTTTACGAGTACTCACCTGATTTAAGTTCCAGTGTCCCTTACAATAAACCTGATTATCTGGTGCCGCAGTTTATTTTGCTTTATCTGCCCCAGGGCCTGCGGGCCATGATTTTTGCGTCACTTCTTTCAGCCGCCATGTCGAGCCTTGACTCTGCCTTGAATTCGCTGTCGGCATCCACCGTGCACGATTTTATCGCCCCGCGCCTGAAAAACAAAGACCGCCTGCTGCTGATCAGTAAGCTGACCACGGTCGGCTGGGGGATATTGATCACCGGTTTTGCTTTTGTGGTCGGCGATATCTCCGGAACTGTAATTGAATCCATTAACAAAATCGGTTCGGCCTTCTACGGACCCATACTGGCAGCGTTTGTGGTCGGGGTATTATCCAGGCAAGCCACCGCCAGAAGTGTCACCGCCGGGATTTTAAGCGGGGTGGGCTTTAACCTGTTATTATGGCTGACTATGCCCGGCGTCTACTGGATGTGGTGGAGCCTTTCCGGTTTTCTGATCGCCGCCGGCGTGTCCTTTTTCGTCGCCCTGACGGATCGGTCGCCCCGCTCAGCCGACATCTCGCGCTATGTCCTGCGCGGCACCGACCTGCTCAAAGAAGAACGCCGGTGGCTGCCGGCATATGCCATCTTAATCCTGTACTTTTTGCTGATCCTCACAATCCTGCTCCTAATTTAAAGCCCTTATAACTTACAATAGATAATTACTGCGCGCCTTGCCGACAGCCCGTCACTCCCGCGCAGGCGGGAGTCCAGGAAACACTATATTTTCTGGATTCCCGCCTTCGCGGGAAAGACAGAAAGCAATCATAGCATTTAAATTCTTATGGTATTTTTTTACCAACGTTTTGTAAATTATTTGCAGGACATGGCACTAGTTGACATTGCCAAACAATATAAATATATTCTAGGCTGATTTGTTTGATTGACTCCTAACCCGGATGAACCGGAAAAATGGCCACAAAGGCACAAAGCAAAATGAGAATCCAACCCGGCCAACCGGCCAAGAATTTTACCAGTCAAGATATTTTGGGCCATAGCGTGGCTCTCCCCGATTATAAGGGCCAACGGCTGATGCTGTCCTTTTACCGCTATGCCGCCTGCCCCCTGTGCAATTTGAGAATGCACCATCTATATTTTCTTAAGTCAGCAGTCCGGTTAATCCTGTACCGCCCTGTTCATGGCTTTGAAAATGAGGTTTCATATCTATGCCTTGGAAAAAGATATTTATCGCCGCTGCCCTGTTGATTGTTGTTATAATCGTGGCGCTTTATGCGTTTCTGGCCCTCTACGATTTTAACAAATTCAAACCAATGATTGCCAGGGCCGTCAAAAATGCCACCGGCCGCGAATTGACCATCACCGGCAATATCGAATTTGAGCTTGGCATCCGCCCGACCCTTGTTGTTGAAGACGTGAGTTTTCAGAACGCCTCCTGGAGCTCAACACCGGATCTGGCTCAGGTCAAACGCCTGGAAGTTCAGATCGCCGTTTTACCCTTGATCATCGGAAAATTTGATTTTGCCCACCTGGTCCTTGTAGAACCGGCCGTGATTGTAGAATTTGACAGTGCCGGGACATCCAATTTTTCATTTGATACCGCCACCACCGGGGAAGATGGCCCATCAGAGCTACCTCCCCCACCTTTGATATTCAGCGATGTTCTTATTGAAAAAGGCCTTTTTACTTATAAGGATGCCCAATCGGACTTTAGCTTTTCTGTTCGAATTGACCGCCTGGTGGCTGAAATACCCGGATTTGATAAACCCCTGCAGTTGGATTTTGAAGGTGCCTTTGATGATAGACCCTTGACACTCAGGGGAACCTTCGGTCCCATTTGGGCCTGGGTCGAGCCGGGGTATTCATTGCCGGCAAACCTTACCGCCACAGCAGGCGGCGCTACCGCAACGATCACGGGTGAGCTTCGTGATCCCATTAATTTTAAAGACCTGGCTTTTGATATTTCGGCCCGGGGATCATCTGTTGCCGAAATCGCCAGACTGGCAGGGCTGTCCGATGTGCCGGAATTAGGCGCTTTTAAATTGTCCGCCAGGGTCAGCGATCCCGCCGGCAATCTAGCAGTTGATAAGCTGGATATTCAGATCGGAAGTGAGGAGCTTGTTGCACTATCGCTTACCGGTGATTTAAGCGATGTGCTCGCCCTGCAGGGAGTAAGCCTGGATTTTACCGCCCAGGGCCAGGATTCGGCCAATTTAACACAGCTCGGCTTCCCGGCGCTGCCGGAGCAGGGTGCCTTCCAGGTCACCGCTCAAATTTCGGATCCTGAGGCTAAAGTGTATACCGTCAGCGATCTAAGGATCGTCCTGGGTGATAATGAAGTTAATGGGAAAATAGATTTAAGCCTGGCAGAGAAAGTACCTTTTTTAACGGCCGAACTGACATCGCAAAGGTTCAGATATGGACAACTCAAACTGGATCTGAAAATGACAGGTCCGGTTGAAAAACCAGCCATCGAAAAGATAGACCTTAAAATCGGTAATCCGGATCTGGCCAAGATTCACTTAAACGGCAAGGTTGATGATCTGATGGAACTGCAAGGGGTCGATATTAAATTTCAGGCCAGCGGCAAAGATCTGGCCAATCTAAAGCAAGTGATCGGGCAGCCGCTCCCGGTTCGCGGTGCCTTCAGTGCCGCCGGCAAGGTTCTCATCCCGGTCCATCAGAATCTCAAGATCCCCGATCTGAAGATTACCATCGGGAAAAACAATATCAAGGGATCTCTTAATTTGGATTTAAGAGGTGACCAACCACAGCTTAAGGCAAAATTGTCATTGCCGAAATTGGACCTGCCAAGTGTTCTACTGCCGGAGCTTGCCAAACAGGGATGGGCCAAGGGCCTGGGCCTGGTCCGTCCCGTCAAATTGGCCGTCACGCTGGAAGGTTTTGCCCCTGAGATTGCCCTCAAAAACGTGGACTTGCAGGCCGGAACCTTAGATTCGGCCGAGGTACGCCTGAGCGGTTCAATTGAAAATCTTGTGGCCCGGCGCGGCATTGACCTTAAGTTCTCTTTACGGGGCAAAGAATATGCAAAACTCAAAGAAATCATCGCGCAACCATACATTTTCGCCCCGGTGCCGGGTCAAGGCGCGTACGCCATCTCCGGAAAAATCAGCGAGCCAACGACTAATCATTTTAAGATCAACGATTTTAAATATGTCCTGGCCGATAATGAACTGAGCGGCTGGCTGGATTTTAACCTGGCCGGCCAATTGCCGGTATACGAAGTGGAACTGTCCAGCCCAAAATTCAACCTGAAACCGTTTCCAATTCCCAAGGAGGCGGCCTACGCCAACCTCAACAAAATAGATGACCTGGGGCCGCTTAAAATACACTCGAAAGTAATCGTCGAGGACGATCAATTGTTCCTCTCGGAATTAGAAATGCAAGCCGGCAGCGAGCAGCTGGCCACGATCGAGGTCAAAGGTTCGATCAAGGATCTCACCACTTTAAGCGGCATCGATCTTGATTTTAGTATTCGGGGCAACGAAGTTGCCAACCTTAAAAAAATAACCGGCCAATCCATCCCCCTCAAAGGGGCCTATGGCCTCGCCGGCAAGCTGACCGATCCGGCTCAAAAAAATTACAAGCTCGGCAACCTGAAGCTCAAACTGGGGGAAAACAACATCACCGGCTCACTCGATTTGAATTTAAGCGGCAAAAAGCTGCAGTTGGCAGCCGATCTCGCGGCCCCCAAATTTACCCTGCAGCCGGTAACTCTCCCGGCCCTGGAAACACTCTCCCGCATTGAGGATCTCGGGCCGCTGAAGCTGGCATTCAACCTGGCTGGCGGCGGCGAAAAATTGACTCTCGACAATCTGGATTTTAAACTGGGTCGTGAAGATCTGATCGAAGTTGTACTCAAGGGCACGATCAAGGATCTGTCGGCGGTACAGGGAATGAAGCTGGAATTCAGCGCCAGGGGCAACGATATGTCGAACTTCAAAAAACTTGGCGGACCGGGAATACAGTATACAGGAGCCTTTAATGTTTCGGCCCAGTTTATCGATGCTGCGCCAAAGGTCTACAGGATGCCTTCATTCAATGCTACTGTGGGAGATAACAATCAAAAAGGTTGGCTGGAACTGGATTTATCCGCCCAACGGCCAAGTGTAAAGGGCGAGCTGTCATCGGACAAATTGGACCTGCGCCCGCTTTTGGCAGAGGATAAAAAGGAAAGCACCCAAAACACTCAATCCGCCAAACCCGTTGCCCGCGAAAAAAAAAGGGAGAAAGGCGATATTCAGGCTCCGTATACCGGTGGTCAGCATGCCAGGGTTTTTTCTGCTGATCCGCTTCCGCTGGAGGGACTTCAGGCCATTGATGTCGATCTAAAATTTGATGAAAAACAGGTTTTGCTCCCTGCCCTGGCCCTCGATGATGTAAAATTGAATATCTTGCTAAAGGACGGCAATCTGGAAATAAAGCCCTTTAAATTTTCGATTGGTGGGGGAAAAGCAGACGTCCGGTTCGCTCTGCGCACACAGGAAAAACCAGCCGCTCTGGCCGCAAACCTGAATATCGATCAGTTGGAACTAGGACCGATGCTCGATAAACTTGGATATCAGCGCAGTGTCGAAGGCAATCTGGATGCAGCTCTAAATTTGGACGGCTCCGGCAACTCGGTTGCAGCCTTGATGGCAGGCCTCAACGGCACCATTCGTATCGCCATGATCGACGGGCGCGCGGCCAGCGAATACCTTGAATTGCTCGAGAAATACCTTGGCAGCGGTATTCTGAACATGCTCAATCCTTTTCAGGAAAAAAGAGAATACACCCCGATTAATTGCTTCGTCAATAATATCGAAATCAAAGACGGTCTGGCAGATGTAAAGTTATTGCTGGATACCGACCAAACGAGCATTTTCGGCCTCGGTGATGTTAACTTGAAAACCGAGAGATTGAACCTGGGCATCAAACCCACGCCAAAAAAAGGCGCCATGCCTGCCAGTGTCAGCTTCAGCTTCAAGGAATTGTCCCAGCCGTTTAAACTGGGCGGCACCCTCGCCAACCCGCACCTTGCGATCGATCCCGGCCGAACGGCTTTTGTGATCGGCAAAATGGCCGGCGCCCTGGCATTAGGACCCTTCGGCATCGCCGCCTTTTTCGCGGATGTATCCGTGGGCAAAAAGGATCCCTGTGCAGCCGCATTGGGCGCCCTCAAAAAGAAAGACCGGGCGTCCGAAGGAGAAAAAGCGGAGGAAACCACTGCCGGAGATGAGAAGAAAAAAGAGAAAAAATCCGGCGGATTTTTTAAAAGACTGTTTGGGAAGTAAAAGAATTGGGGTGTCGGGAATAGGAGGTGTCAGGTGTCAGAAGACAGATGTCAGAGGACAGAAGACAGAGGGCAGCATTGTCAATCTGTCTTCTGCCATCTGTCTTCTGCAATTTTGAAATTAATCCTGTGTAATCGTCACAAGGATATTTTTGCGTAACACTTTCCCATCTTGTAAAACAGCGATACTCAT
>JAFDDW010000104.1 GCA_019310665.1 Deltaproteobacteria bacterium | reverse complement strand
CTGGCAATCACCGGCACGGGGGCGCTTTACTGCAAAGACGGTGTCGACGCCATTAAGCTGGCGGTCGAAGAGATTAATGCTCAGGGCGGGTTCCTGGGTAAACATCCCATCAAGCTCTTTATCCGGGACACCCATACAAAGCCCGATGTTGCCGTGCGGGAGGCCAGGGACCTGATCTTAAGAGAAAAGGTGCGGACCATCCTGGGGACCTATTCCAGTGCCTGTGCCGTGGCAATCAAGCCGATTGCCCAGGAATATAAGGTCCTTCACATCCCGGCCATCAGCAACTCGGAAAACATCACCAAGGTCAATTTCAGCCCTTACACCTATCAGGTGGTTCCCAACAGTTATATGCAGGCCAAAGCCGTTGTTCTGGGCGTCGCCGAACTGGCTAAAAAGAAAGGCTGGAAGACTTATATCACCATTGCCTCGGACTATGAGTGGGGCCGGTCCACCCAAAGCAACACGGTGGCGCTTTTGAAACAGTTCGCACCGGATTTAAAACTGAAAAAAGAGTTCTGGCCGCGACTCGGCGAAACTCAGTATACTTCCTACATTACGGCGATCATGGGTCAGAAGCCGGATTTCGTGATTGGCTCGGTGGCTTCAAAAGACAACGTCGCCTGGATGAAGCAGGCCAAAGCCTATGGATTTTTCGAAAAAATTCCCTATCCCGGATCGCTGATCAGTGTCTCGGAACTCATCATTCAATCCAAAAGTCTCACCCGCGGGCTGGTCGGCCTAAGCCGCGCTCCCTTCTTTGCCCACCTGGATGTGCCCATGATGGCCAATTTTGTCAAAAACTTTAAGGCCAAGTACGGCCGCTATCCGAGTGACTGGGCCGTGATGGAATATGATGCGGTCAATGTCTTAAAACAGGGAATCGAAAAGGCGGGCAGCATCGATACGGATAAAGTCAAAGACGCCCTGAAAGGCGCGACCGTTGACACGACCCGCGGCCAGCTCTATTTCCGTACGATTGACAACCAGTTAAGCTGCTCTTCCTATATCGGTGTGGTGGCTGACGATCCCAAGTACCCCTTTCCCATCTACCATGACCTGGTCGAGGTTAAGGGTCCGGATTCCTGGCGGCCCGAAGAAGAGATAGTCGCCGCCAGATCGCAATAAAACCAACCGAGGAAAGCATATGGACGCTTCATTGGTTTTTGCGCAGTTTTTGAGCGGACTGTCCCGGGGTATGATGTTGTTTCTCATCGCTTCGGGGCTGTCCCTCATTTTCGGTGTGATGAACATTCTTAATTTTGCCCATGCGACATTATGGCTGGTCGGGGCCTACGTTTGCTACACTTTCTGGTTCCTGATGCAGGATTATGCTTTTGGCCTGTGGCTCAGTATACCCCTGGCCGCCCTGGTTCTGGCCGCTATCGGCTGGGTGATCGAGGTGGTGTTAATCCGGCGGGTATACAACCGCGAGCTGCCGGAACAACTGCTGCTGACCTATGCCATGGTCCTGATTCTCGGCGATTTGATCAAGATCATCTGGGGGGTGGAAGACAAGCTTATCGAGCGGCCGCCGCTGGTGGAAGGCCCGGTGTTTATCTTCGGGATGCCGTTTGACTCTTATTTTATTTTCGTCATCCTGATCGGATTGTCCGTGGCCGTCGGGCTGTGGTGGTTTTTGAAAAAGACCCGCTACGGTCATATTGTCAGAGCCGCGGTCTTCAGCCGCGAGATGGTGAGTGCCCTGGGAATCCCGATCCCCCGGATCTACACCGGGGTGTTTGCCCTGGGGATTTTCATTGCCGGTCTGGCCGGTGCGGTTCAGGCACCGGTGGGATCGATTACGCTGGGAATGGATATGGCCGTCATCATTCAAGCCTTCTGCGTGGTGGTCATCGGGGGGTTTGGAAGCCTTCTGGGTACCTTTGTGGCGGCCCTGATTGTCGGAGAAGTGTATGCCTTCTCAATTCTTTTCTGGCCCCAGGGCGCCCTGGTTCTGATATTTATTGTCACCGCATTTATATTGATCATACGGCCCTGGGGTTTGTTTGGAACGCCCACCAGGGCTTAAAGAGAAAAAACAACTCCAAAAAGGTGCGATCCTATGCTTAGATACTGGTGGCTCGGACTGATCTTTATCGCCCTGCTTTTTTTGCCCCTGGTTATCGGGGAATTCTGGGTTCACGTCGCGATTGAGATTTTGATTCTCGGGCTGTTCGCGGTGAGCTTTAACATGATTTTTGGCTACATGGGCCAGCTCAGCTTCGGACATGCGGCCTATTTCGGGGTGGGTGCCTATGCCACCGGCCTGCTGCTGGTAAAGACTTCCGTCCCCCTGCCGGTCGCTCTGGCGGTTTCCATGGTCACGGCGGGATTATTTGCCCTGGTCATCGGCTATTTTTGTGTGCGCATGACCGGTATCTACTTCGCCATTTTGACCATGGCCTTCGGACAAATGCTTTACTATATCATTTTCCAGTGGTACTCATTTACCGGCGGCGACGATGGCTTGCAGGGCATCGTCCCACCCGCATGGCTCATGAGTGCTTGGGCCTATTATTACTTCACCCTTTTTATCGTTGTCGCAGCCATGATCGTGATGTGGTTTATCAGTGAATCGCCTTTCGGGTATACCATGCGATCGATTCGGGAAAACGCCGACCGGACCCGTTTTATCGGTATCAATGTTAGAAAATATATGCTTATCAATTTTGTGGTGGCGGGCATGTTTGCCGGTTTGGCCGGTGGTTTATTAGGGCCCTTCAATCGGAGCATTGCCCCGGACCTGTGTAACTGGCACCAATCCGGCGTGCCGGTCTTCATGACCGTCATCGGCGGTCCCCTGGGGTTTTTCGGGCCCATGATCGGCTCGGTAATCTACACCTTTCTGTTTGCCTTTGTCACGGGCTTTACCGAATACTGGCCGCTGACCATCGGTCTGGTGATTGTCTTCGTTGTGTTGTTTATGCCGGGTGGGGTTCTGGGGCTGGCCCAATCAAAGTTCAAGACCTTGGGAGCCAGGGATTCGATGGCCGAAACACAGGGCTCCATGGATACGGAGACATAAAAATATGGTAATTCTTAAAGTGGAGCATCTCAACAAGGCTTTCGGCGGGCTTGTGGCGACCTGCGATGTCAGTTATGAGATGCAGACCGGGGAGCTTTCCGCCATTATCGGCCCCAATGGGGCCGGGAAAAGCACCTTCTTTAACCTTCTGACAGGGTATCACCGAGCAGATTCGGGCAGGGTGCTCTTTCAGGGGCAAGACATTAGCAACTGGCCGCCCCACAGAATTTCCCGGCTTGGCATCGCACGGGCCTTTCAGGTCAGCAATATTTACCTTGCCCTGACAACCTATGAGAATGTTCGGCAGGCGATCCTGGCCCAGCAAAAAAGGACGCTTAATTTTTTTACGCCGGCCCACCGGCTGGCAAAAAAAGAGACTGCGGAGCTGCTTGAAGTAGCGGGTCTTTCCCAGCATGCTTACATGATTGCCGGAAACCTTTCCCAGGGAGATAAAAAGCGCCTGGAACTGGCCATCGCCCTGGGCAGTAAACCTGAATTGCTCTTTCTGGATGAGCCGACGGCCGGGATGTCCGGGGAAGAAACCCATGAGACGATGGGCCTGGTCAAACGATTGAACCAGGAGATGAGTCTGACCATTCTATTTACCGAGCATGATATGTCGGTTGTTTTCGGATATGCCAAGCGGCTGACGGTTTTACATCAGGGCGCCATCATTGCCGAAGGCAGCCCGGAGGAGGTCAGATCCAATGAAACGGCTCAGAAAATTTACCTCGGGGAGGAGGCATGATACTGGATGTCAGACAGATTAATACCTACTATGAGACTAGCCACATCCTCTTTAATGTTTCTCTCAGTGTCGACCGCGGTGAAATTGTTTGTTTACTGGGTCGCAACGGGGCCGGCAAGACCACAACCATGAGAAGCATTATGGGTCTGACGCCACCCAAATCGGGCAGTGTCCAGTTTCATGGTGAGGAGCTTCGCAACCGGCCGCCCCATTACAACGCCCAAAAAGGAATGGGATATGTGCCGGATAATCGCTTGATCTTCCCCGACCTTACGGTGCTTGAAAATCTGGAGCTGGGGCGCAAGATTCCCAAAAATTTTGAAGGCGACCCCTGGACGGTCGAGCGCATCTATGAACTTTTTCCGATTTTCGCTGATAGACAGCATCAGCACGGCGGAACACTCAGCGGGGGTGAGCAGCAGATGCTGACGCTGGCAAGGACCCTGATGGGAAATCCCGACCTGCTTCTTTTGGATGAGCCCGTGGAAGGACTGGCCCCTCTGGTGGTCAAGGACCTGCGGCAGCAAATTTTAAAGTTAAAGCAAATGGGACTGACGATTCTCTTTTCCGAGCAAAATGTCAAGTTTGCCACCCAGACATCGGATCGGGCCTATGTGATCGACGGAGGGAGAATTGAATATCAGGGAAGTATCGAAGAATTAAGTGCCAATGAGGAGATAAAGCAAAAGTATCTGATGATCTGAACTGACGCCAGCCCCCGAATCAGATCCTTGTGTGGCCGCTGCAGAGGCCCAATTCTTTTTTGTTTCTTGCGCATGATTGACAGACACTGCGGTTAACGCTACAATTTCGCAGCCGCGCATCGTTGCGGCTGCCGGGCAATAGATCAAGGAATGAATATCGCCACCGTGTCCGGCCAGATTCCTTTAAATGGTAGTGCCTGGAGGAGCCATGAAGCGATTCGACAATCCGGACGTCATCATTGCCGATGTTATGGACAGCCATGGTAAGTGGCGTGTGAATAAACCGGCCGTGATCTGTGGCGACGAGCGCATTACCTGGGGAGAGTTCAACCGCAGAATCAACAAGGTTGCCAACGGTCTGATCAAGCGGGGCCTGCAAAAGGGTGACAAGGTCAGTCTACTGTCGACCAACAGGCTCGAGGTGCTGGAAATTCTCTTCGGTACGGTCAAGGCCGGCGGGGTCATCGTGCCGCTTTCGGCCATGGTGCCGGGGGATTCCCTTGCCCGCATGGTGATCGACTCGGATTCCAGGTTTCTTTTTGTCGGACCCGGGCAGCGGGACAACATCGGTCCCTATCGATCAGAGTTCAGCAATATTGCTGCGGACGGCTTTTTTGCATTGGGTGATCCCGTCGAGGGGTGGAATTCCTTCCAATCGCTGGTTGATGAGAGTTCGGATGAAAAACCGGGTATTTCCCTGATCTACGAAGACCCCTTCAACATCATGTACACTTCCGGTACCACCGGGGTGCCCAAAGGAATCCTGCACACCCATCACAACCGGACGCAATTTGCCAGCATGTTCGCCATCGATTACCGCATCGATTCCAGCGCCGTCAATATCGTAACGACGACCCTTTACGCCAACGGCACCTGGCTGACCATGCTGCCGACGGTTTTTGCAGGCGGCACTTTGGTGATCATGCCCGTCTTTGATCCCAAAGCCTTTCTCGAACTGGTGCAAACGGAAAAGTGCACCCACACCTTCATGGTTCCCACCCAGTTCACGGTTCTTTTGGAACAACCCGACTTTGACAGTTATGATTTAAGCTCGATGAGAGTCTGGAACTCCGCCGGATCGCCCCTGCGCACCCGGACGAAGGCCGAGGTGATCAAGAGGTTCAGCGGAGAGCTCATAGAGCTTTGGGGCTTGACGGAAGGGGTCGCCACCACGTTAAAGCCGGAGGACATGGAAAATAAAATGGAATCGGTGGGACTTCCGCTGGTCGGCTGGGATGTGCGGATCATCGATGAGCAGGGGCAGGAACTTGCCCGGGGGGAAGCCGGAGAAATTGTGGCCTTCAGCTCGTTTTTGATGCCCGAATATTACAAACTTCCTGACAAAACCGCCGAAGCGATCTGGCTGGACGAGACGGGCAAAACCTATCTTAAGACCGGTGATATGGGAAAGCTTGACGAGGACGGGTTTCTTTACATCCTGGACCGCAAAAAGGATATGATTATCTCCGGAGGGATCAACATTTTTGCCAGCGACATCGAAGACGTGCTGACCCGTCATCCGGCGGTGCAGGATGCCATCGTTATCGGCATCCCCCACCCCAAATGGGGAGAGACTCCGATCGCGATAGTGATTGCGAGGGAGGGCGTATCGATTTCGGAGGAAGAACTCATCGCGTGGGTCAACCCTAAGCTGGCCAAGTATCAGCGAATCTCCAGGGTGGAATTCTGTGATGATTTCCCCCGCAACGCCCTGGGCAAGGTTTTAAAGAGGGAACTGCGGGCGCCATATTTTGAACAAGTATAGGGTTTTACCATTTATACCGCGTGTGCAAGTAAAGGCAAAACTAACATGAGTACAGAAACTATTCTGAAAGACAAAGCTATTTTAGTCGTGGACGACGAGCCGGATATCCTGGATTCCATTGCCGAGCAACTCGATATGTGCCGAATATACCGGGCCAAGGATTATGAGATTGCTTTGCAGCTGCTGGCTGCCTTAAAATTCGATATCGTCATCCTGGACGTAATGGGCGTCCGGGGTTTTGAACTGTTAAAAAAATCGGTATCCAAGGGGTTTCCTACGGTAATGCTGACCGCCCATGCGATGACACCGGAAGCCCTGAAGGAATCGATCCAACTGGGGGCGGTGTCCTTTCTGCCCAAAGAAATGATGGCGGAACTGGACACTTATCTGACTGATGTTGTCACCGGGAGCAAAAAGGTGGTTTGGAAGAACCTGCTCGATAAATTAGGCGATTATTTTGAAAGGCAATTTGGTGCGGACTGGAAAGAAAAA
>JAFDDW010000103.1 GCA_019310665.1 Deltaproteobacteria bacterium | reverse complement strand
GTTGAACCCAGAACCTCTGAACCTATCTTGATATCACTCTGAACGGTTACAGTTTATGTAATCATGTTTTACCTGAAAAAAATGTAGACACATACCCATTGGGTGTGTTAATCAGACGGGTTATTACTTGAATCTTGCATGAAAATTAATGAGAAGTTAGACTAATATTAATATGAAAGTCTCCGACTCGTGCAAAATCCAGGTTTTAATTCGAGTCGAGCTATAAAATTCGGTTCCAAAAAATATGAAAGGGAGGTGATGAATTGGGTAGTGTCGTTAAAAAACGCAGAAAAAAAATGAGAAAACACAAACACCGTAAGCTTTTAGCCAAAACACGTCATCAGAGAAGGAAAGGTAAATAATGATACCGACAGACTTTTCTGGAACAAAATAAAAGCACCGGAAATATTCAGTCCGGTGCTTTTTTTATGGCGCAGGGGATAACCAATGTTACTAATAATGAATTCGACATTGGCTATTCGGGGTATTTTTTAAGATATTTTAAAAATTCCGAATCTGTCGATAGGATCAACGTATTTTTCTCTCCCAATGACTCGATGTAAACTTCAAGGGTCTGTACAAACGAGTAAAATTCAGGATCAACGCCGTAAGAATCGGCATAGATTATGGTTGCCTCGGCATCGGCTTTACCCTTGATTTCCTGGGCCTTGCGGTAGGCCTTTGACTCTATTTCCTGCAGGTCTCTTTCTTTCTCACCCAGTATTTTCTGGGCCTCACCTTTACCTTCGGAGCGGAATTTTTCGGCGATTTGCTTGCGTTCCGCGATCATTCGTCCGTATACCGATTTTCTGACCTGTTCGACGTAATTGATCCGTTTTATTTTGACATCCACCAGTTCAATGCCGAAGGGGGCCAGTTTGGGCTGGGCCTGGTTTAATATGCCCTGGGTGATTTTTTCGCGGCCGGTGGTAATCGTATAATATATCCTTTCGCTTTCGAAGTCAGATCCGCCGAATCCGCTCCGATCAAGTGTGCGGTCGGATTTGCGAACGGCTTCGATCAATTGGTTGGAGGTAATAAAATTTCTTACGGCCGGGTCAATAATATCGTTGAGTTTACCGATGGCGGCAAACCGGTTGTTGACGGTTTGAAAAAACTTTACCGCATCCGTGATTTTCCATCTGGCAAAGGTATCGACCCAGATATATGTCTTGTCAAGGGTGGGAATCTGTCCCGGGTCCCCATCCCAATCCAGCAGGTTTTTGGCGAAATAATTGGCGTGCTGGATAAAGGGAATTTTAAATTTAAGGCCTGGATCAACTTTCGGTTCTCCAATGATTCTACCAAATTGGGTAATGATGACCTGCTCGGTTTCATCAATGCTGTAAGCGGCATTATATATAAACACAGCCGCTGCAAGTATTATAATAATAAGTATTCCTTTAATTTTCATTTTTCAGCACCACTCTGGTTTGTCAGATTTAATAGAGGCAGGATGTTTTTCTGTTCAGAATCAACAATGAATTTCGGGCCCAGCTTTGGAAACAGCGTTCGCATCGTTTCAAGGTACAGGCGTCGCTTGGTGACGTCCTTGGCTTTAATATACTCCTGATAAATCGATGTGAACCTTGAGGCGTCACCCTTGGCGCGATTAACCCTGTTGAGGGCATAGCCTTCCGCTGTTTTAATGGTTCGTTCCGCTGAACCGCGTGCGGCCGGTATGGATTTGTTATATTCCTCCCGGGCCTGATAGATCATTTGCTCTTTTTCCTGGGTGGCCTGGTTGACCTCGTTGAACGAAGGTTGCACGGCGTCCGGCACATTGGTTCTTTTCATTTCGATGGTAACAATGTGAATGCCGGTTTGGGCCTGGTCCAGTTCTTTTTGCAGCAGTCCCCTGGCTTCGACTGCGATTTCATCCCGTTTGCTGATGACCTCGTTAATACTTCGATCGCCGACCACCAGGCGCATCGTGGCTTCGGACATATCGATGAGGATTCGGCGGACGTTGCGGACCTTAAATAAAAAATCGTAAGGGTTTTTAACCCGGTATTGCACAATCCAGGGCACCAGCGCCACATTCAGATCGCCGGTGAGCATCAGCGCCACACTGATATTTTGAGTGCCGGACTGAAAACGTGACCGGCTGTCTGTTCGGGCCGAAGAGAATCCGAACTCTTCTGTCCGGATTTGCTTTACATTTACTTTGGTGACCTTTTCGATGCCGATGGGCAGTTTGAAATTAAGTCCCGGCTGGCTGGTCTTGACGTATCTTCCGAAACGCTGGACAATACCGACCTCATCCGTCTTTACCGTATAAAAAGTAGTTGCTCCAACCAACATGATAGCGATTACCAAAACAACCAGGGGTCCACCCGGCAACTTGAATTTTTTAAACTTTTCCAGAATTTCATCCATTGGGGGTGGACCGCCGCCGCCGCCCCTGCTTTGTTGCTGCTGTTTCAACCTATCCCAATCCCAACTCATAATCTTTTCCTGTTTAGGGTTCATGGTTACGGACTTGCGTCCCGGATCTTTGTAAAAGTTGTTACCGAACAATAAGTTGTTCCGCCATTCAAGTCAAGAAAAAAGCGATGAGATTTACTTGACATGTCCTGTGCGGATTGCCATAAACTTTACCCGCATGGAAAGAAAAAAGCCAAAAGCCCAATTTGAGCACATCGGCAGGATATTGACCGATGTACTAAAAAACTATCGACGGGAGTCAGATGGTGAATTGATTCAGGTATGGCAGGTGTGGGACGGCATCGTTGGTGACGTCATCGCCCAAAACGCCAGACCCGCTGCATTCAAGGGCAAGATCCTGCTCGTACATGTGACCAATTCGACCTGGATTCATCAACTCCAGTTTTTAAAAAAAGAGATGATTGCCAAATTGAATGATGCTCTGGGGAATGCGCTGATCGCTGATCTCAAATTCAAGATTGGACCGCTCTAGTGCAGTGTCCCATAAATACATTAAAAAAGTCGAACAGGATGTCTAAAAATAGTGGCGTTTTTGAATATAAATTTGGGATTTGACCAATTTCATAGATACGATAACATATAAAAATCTCACCGCAGAGTACGCAGAGAAATTATACCGTTTAATAATCATCATGTACACTACCGATACTTTTTTTAACGGCCGGATTCGTGTGAAACAATACCGATCCGGGTATCGATTTTCCATCGATGCGGTTTTACTGGCCTCTCAGGCTTTTCCGCGATCGGCAGATAAAGTGGTCGACCTGGGGGCAGGTTGCGGAATTATTGCCTTGATTATGGCTTACCGTCTGAAGGATATCACGGTATATGCGGTAGAAATACAGGCAGAGCTTACGGAGCTGGCCATCTCCAACGTAAAGGAAAACTTTTTGGAAGACCGCATTACTGTTTTGGATATTGACATGAAAAAGCTGAAGACGGACGCGACATCGGGACCGGTTGATCTGGTTGTAAGCAATCCGCCGTACCGCCGGTCGGGGTCTGGAAGAATTAATCCAGACCATCAACGGGCGGTTGCCCGCCATGAATTAAAGGCCAATCTGAATGATGTGGTACGGACAGCCCGTCGCATGCTGAAAACGTCCGGACGGTTTGTTACGATTTACACAGCCGAGCGCACGGCCGATATGCTTTCACAGATGCGTGTCGCAGGCATTGAGCCGAAATTTATTCGTACGATCCATTCCGGTCCCAGTTCGGATGCTAAGTTAATTCTTATCGAAGGGGTTAAAGACGGGAACCCGGGGCTCAAAATCGGGCCGCCTCTGTTGGTCTATGACCAAAATGGTGATTACACGGATGAAGTGCAGCGGATGTTTGAGCCGTAACTGCTATGCGATTTCGGATTTGGGATTTCAGATTTCGGATTGTTTCGATTGGAGATTTAATTGAGTCCCGGTTACGTGTTACGTGTTACGGGTTACGGGTTACGGGTTACGGGGTGAATATCAGATCAATCCGAAATCGACTCGGCTGCCTTCGACAGGCTCAGGCCCCGAGCACGTCGAGGGGAGCTCGTCACAGGCCGCAATTGCAAAACCCGCAACACGCAACGCGTAACTCGTAACCCGCAACGCGCAACCCGAAACAGAGACAAGCAGCCAGATGCCAGTGACCAGAAACCAGTTACTTTTTTCGATTGCATTTAGGGCGGACAGGTCTTAAAATAGGCTGTTGATTCTTCGAGGTTATCGCCAGAAGATCGTTGACAGTATAAATTAAAAGGTATAGTGAGACCTACCTGAAACTGTTCATCCGGAGAGGTGGCTGAGTGGTTGAAAGCGGCGGTCTCGAAAACCGTTGGGGGTTCACGCCCTCCGCAGGTTCGAATCCTGTCCTCTCCGCCACGTTTGAATAGTAAATAATTGACCAATAACGGAGAGATGTCCGAGCTGGCTGAAGGAGCACGACTGGAAATCGTGTGTGCTGTTAATAGCGGCACCGAGGGTTCGAATCCCTCTCTCTCCGCCAAGTTAATAAATGCCTAAAATGCACTTTAGGCATTTTAGCTCACTTTAGGCATTTTTTATTTTTAGGCACTTCCTTATGTCCTATCTCGTTCTTGCACGCAAGTACCGCCCACAAACTTTCGACCAGGTTATCGAACAGGCCCATATCACCCGTACGCTGACCAACGCGATTTCATCGGGTCGGGTTGCCCATGCGATCCTGTTCTCCGGACCCCGCGGGACCGGTAAGACAACGGTCGCCCGCATACTGGCCAAGGCAATGAATTGCAACGAAGGCCCAACCCCCGAGCCATGCAACGTTTGCAGATCGTGCAATGAGATCACCGCCGGTCATGCGATCGACGTTTTTGAAATCGACGGTGCTTCCAACAACAGTGTGGACCAGGTCCGGGAGTTGCGTGAAAATATCAAATACATGCCCGCCCACAGTCCTTATAAGATTTATATTATTGATGAAGTGCACATGCTCAGTACGGCGGCCTTTAATGCGCTGCTCAAAACACTTGAAGAACCGCCGTCCCATGTGATGTTTATGTTTGCGACCACCGAGCCGCATAAGATACCGATCACCATCCTTTCCCGCTGTCAGCGCTATGATTTCAGACGCATCGGTTTGGATTCCATTTCCTCCCATATGGCATCGCTGTGCCGCCAGGAAGGATTTGAAATCGCTGATGAAAGCCTTGGCCTGATTGCCCGGGAGGCAGGCGGCAGCATGCGTGATGCCTTGAGTTTGCTCGATCAGATCATGGCTTGCACCCAGGGTGTGATGACCCATGAGCAGGTACTGGATGTACTGGGTGTTATTGACCGAAAGATTTTATTTGATCTTTCCGATTCAATTCTGAAGGCAGATATTCATGCGGTGCTGGATCTTCTGGATGATATTTATGATCGCGGCCATGATATAAAAAAACTTTATGCGGACCTCCTGGAACATTTCAGGAATCTGCTGGTCGCTGCCATGGGCCATAAGATCGAGAAACTGGTTGATCTGCCATCCGGAGAAATTGAACAGCTTATCACTCAGGCCCAACCTTTATCAGCTCTGACCTTGAATCAGATTTTCGATATGCTCTTCAAAGCCGAAGCTTCCATCAGACTGTCACGCCAACCCAAATTAGCCCTGGAAATGACCCTGATCAAATTGCTGCAGACCAAGCCGGCCTTACCCATCGACGTCTTGATTGATAAACTCGATGCCCTCCGGCTGGAGGTGGCCCCCGCGGGCCAACCGCAACGAACCGGTGCCAGTCATCAATCTATCGAACCTGAAGCGCCATCATTATCCAGCCTTTCTGGAGAAAAGCCGGCGGGACCAGAAGCTGAAAATGAAGATAGTTCCCCGGCAGATGAATCCGCCGGCAATCCGAACAAGATGTGGCAACGAATCTGTGACGTCGTTTCAAAGGAAAACCCTTCACTTGCCGCCAATCTGGCAAAGTGCCGATTGAAACAATCAGCTGCGGGATCCCTGGAAATTGATGTGCCCGGCAATGGTTTTACGCTGAATATGATTCAACGCGAAAAAGATATGGCGGTATTGCAGCAGGTTTGCACTGCGGTTTACGGCGACAAGCAAAATATCCAACTGTCGGTCAGCGATACAGTGGATGATCATAACAATAAAAAAAAAAAGATAATCAACTGAAACAAAAAGCACTCGACCACCCCCTTGTGGCCGATGCCATTGAAATCTTCGATGGAAAACTGGTTGATGTCAAGGTGCTGTAAGCTCTTAATTGCGTCTAACTGACAACTTGTTGTTACGGGTTGCGTGTTGCGGGTTGCGCGTTGCGGGTTGCGGGTTACGAGTTACGGGTTGCGAGTTGCGTGTTACGAGTTATAATAAACGAAATTCATCCTTAATTCTTGTCCGCCGCGCTCTTTGGCGGGTTAGGCAATTTAGGCACTTCGAATTTTAGGCATTTTTTTTTAAGGAGGTCGTACATGAAAGGTATGGGCAACATGATGAAGCAGGCTCAGCAGCTTCAATCAAAAATGATGAAGTTACAGGAAGAACTGGCCGAAAAAACAGTGGAATCCAGTTCCGGTGGTGGAATGGTGAAAGTCACAGCCAACGGTCGCCAGCAAATATTATCGATTCAGCTTGAAAAAGAGGTGGTCGATCCGGATGATGTTGAAATGCTCCAGGATCTGGTTTTGGCGGCGGTCAATGACGCTTTGGCAAAAGCCCAGGAAATGGTCAGCTCGGAAATGAGCAAACTGACCGGTGGACTTAATATACCAGGGTTGATGTGATCCGGGTTACGGGTTGCGGGTTACGGGTTACGGGTTACGGG
>JAFDDW010000102.1 GCA_019310665.1 Deltaproteobacteria bacterium | reverse complement strand
ATGTTTTGCCGGGTTTTAACATATAGTACTTTCCTATTCTCTCAGTGTTTCTGGTGGGCACACTGGCCTACCCTATTACTAAAATTCCAAATGACAAAACTCAAATTACAAATAAATTGCAATGACCGAAATTCGAAATTCCAAACTCCTTTTGAGTGATCATCGGTCTACCTACTTTGTCGCATGTCAATTGTTTTGATCATTGAAAATTGTTATTTGAGATATTGCCCTTCAACCGGGCTCAGGGTGGTGAGTCCTTCGACTTCGCTCAGGACCGTGAGCCTGTCGAACGGCTTGAAATATTTAACTGAACTTAGATGTCCCCCGTGAGAGTTTAATCTTTAGGGACACAGTCCATGTAAATATCAGGTCCCAATAACGATGCCCCCGTCCACCCGCAAAACATCCGCTGAAATAAAACTGGCCTCATCGGAAGCCAAAAAGAGATAGGCGTTGGCAATGTCCTCCGGCTGGCCCAGGCGCCCCAGCGGGGTACGCGCCTTCATACCCTCCAGGACATTGTCCGGCATGGACGTTAATATTTCAGTGGCCGTAAACCCGGGGGCCACCGCGTTGACACGAATGTTATGGCGACCCAGCTCCCGGGCCCATGCTTTGGTCATACCGATCACCCCGGCCTTGGTGGCGATATAATTGGTTTGCCCGATATTGCCGTCGATACCGACGATGGAAGTCGCATTCAAAATCACGCCGCCGCCCTGCCGGATCATAGCCGGCACCACCGCCTGGGTGCAGTTGAACACACCCTTGAGATTGATCGCTACCACCAGATCAAAATCGTCCTCCGGCATCTGCCGGATGAGTTCACCATCTTTCATTTTGACCAGCAGGCTGTCACGCACAATGCCGGCATTGTTAACCAGAACGTCGATTCGCCCGTATTTTCCCAAAACACTTTTGACCCAGCTGTCCACCGACGTGCGGTCGGTGACGTCCACCCGATAAAACGCAGCATCCGGGCCTAATTCCTTGAGTGTTTTTTCGCCGCTCTTTGTGTCCACATCGCAGATGACCACCAACGCTCCTTCTTCTGCGAACCTGACGGCAGTGGCCTTTCCGATCCCTGCAGCTCCTCCGGTAATCAGGGCGACTTTGTCTTCCAGGCGCATATAAAAACCTCCCTTCAATATTCTCATTCTGAAACAGGTACAAACGCCAGATAGGTTATCTGTAAATCCTCCTGCTGTCGATGTAAAAATTTAGCGCTCAAATCAAATAAATTCAACCGACTGGTGGGAGCGGCTTTCCAGCCGCGACTTAATCGATGGGCCGGTAACCCCCTCATCGCGGCTGGAAAGCCGCTCCCACAGCTGAAAATAGCCTTTTTAACTCAATAATATTGCGATAGTAATTTTACTGCAGGAATTCACACCGAATGACCTATTTACGGCATGACTAAGAATCTTTCAAAAATTCCCGGATCACCTGATCTCTGGCTTCATGGGGCTGAAAGACAATACCGTAATGATTCATACCTTCGACGTCAAACCGTTGGGCATCGGGAATTTCACGAATCATCTTGTCGATGACGTCCTCCGGTAAAAGGATATCGTCCTGGCTCAGCAGCCCGTTGGGCGCGCGCAGGATGAGGACTTCACATTTTATTCGGGGATAATACGGAGCGCAATCGACCTTCCTGATGTTATCGGCTTCTTCCTGGATATGGGCCGGGTTGATATTGGTACGCACCCCGCCCTCAACCTCTTCGATTTCGTAACGGTAATACCTTTCAGTAACCAAAGACCAGGGCTGAATATAGGGCGCAGCGCTCATCTTCTCCAAATAGGCTTCTGCTGACGGGAAAACCTGTCCCAACCGATCCAACGCCGGTTTTATTCCAATAAATACTTTTTCCATTTGCTCTTGTGATAAATCCCCTCCCCCGTCGACCAGGATAAGCCGATCAACCCGCTCCGGATATTCAGCCGCAAACGCCAACCCGATAAAGGCCCCTAAAGAATGCCCCATGATCACGGTGCGATCAATGCCAAGATCATCCAGCAGGCAGTTGATATCACGCATATGATAGTCCAGTGAGTATCCTTGCGGCGGCTTATCCGAACCTCCCCTGCCCCGCAAATCCATGGCAAGCATCCGGTATTCGGACGTCAGAGCATCTGCCAAGACATCCCAGCAACGGCAGTTGGCAGTAATTCCATGGATGCCTAGGATGGGCCTTCCGGAGCCTTCCCACACCGCCAGATTGATCTCGATCCCGTCGCCTTTGACTTTTATCATGATCGGTTCAGGCATGAATATTCTCCTTTTGCCCATATCTTTATTTAGTGATTTCGATTGACAGGCTCGTGCCCCGGCAAAAAGTTCTTCATACGTTAGATCCTTAAAAGATATTTCTTTGCTTTTTATGCAAAAAAATTGAATTGGGATATTTTCACTATTTTCAATTCTCCGCCGGCGGATCCGGGTTGGCGTCCCCACCTAAAATCTATTCCGGAATAATTTTTTTCCTTCGAGAAACATAATCCTGGACGGATCCGATGACCCCTTTGGGGAAGAATATGACAACGAGGATGAAGAGTATGCCAAAAAGAAGCAGCCAGCGTTCCAGCATGTTATGCAATAATGTTGCCCCGGGCAGGAGGTTTTGGGCTAAATGTTGAAGGTCCGGCAAAAAGGTCTGGGTGATCAGTAAAAAGGCGGCACCAACAATTCCGCCGTAAAGTGTCCCCATTCCACCGATGACTACCATGAGAAGAACATTGAGCATAATCGCCATGACTTCCAGGCTCGACTCCGGGTTCACGTAACCCACCCACATGGCATACAATCCGCCGATCAGGGTTGCCAGTAAGCACCCGAAGGTAATTGATATGGTCTGGAATATAAATGTCTTGTAGCCCAGTGCCACGGCCCGCTGTTCGTTATCCCGTATGGCCTGCAATACCCGACCCAGCGGAGAATGAGTGAATCTGAGCATCATCAGAAACAGGGCCAAACAGGTAAACAGGATTAGATAATAGGTGATCACCCGACCGGTAATGTCGATGCCCATAAATTCTCCCATATTGAATGCCACCGAAAAAATGCCGGGCATGCTTATGCTGATTCCGTCTTCTCCGCCAGTAACATGGCTGAGCTTGTTCGCCAGAACAATGGCCAACTCCGCAAGTGCCAGGGTAACCATCGCAAAAAAAATGGCCTTGACCCGCAGAGAAATAAAACTGATGATTAACGCCAGAACGACGGCAACCACCGCAGCCAATAGCAATCCGAGTATTAGATTGAGGTATGTCGGGCTTCCGTATTTTTCCAGCAGAAACGCCACGCAATAGGCGCCAATTCCGAAGAACATGCCGTGCCCGAAGGACAGTATGCCGGTATACCCCAGCAGGATGTCAAAACTGGCAACCAGCGATGCAAAAATGACAATCTTTATCGCCAGATCAACCGTTTTATAGGATGGAAGCAAAAAAGGCACCAGCAAGAAAAGGATTAGAACCCCCAACTTGAGAAAAGAACTACCACTGGTGAACAGTCTTCTTTTCTCCTGTTCTCGAACAATCTGTACCGGTGTTTGCTCTGTCACGCTCTGTTCCTATTGTCACTGGTTGCTGGTCTCTGGTCACTGGCCGCAACGCGCAACCCGTACCTCGCAACCCGCAACCCGTAACCCGCTATTTCCCGGCCGCAAACAGTCCTGTGGGCCGAATGAGAAGAATGACAATCATAATTATGATATTGACCCCGGCGGCGGCCCAGGGAACCAGATAGGCAACGTAATTGTATGAAAGCCCCACGATCAGAGCCCCCACAAGAGAGCCCGTCACACTTCCCAACCCCCCGATAATCACCACGATAAACGCGAAGAGCAGATAGGATGATCCCATGTCGGGATACACCTGCAGACTGAAGATACTCATCGACAGTCCGCCCAGGGCGGCCAGACCGGCCCCGACAGCAAACACGCCGGTGAATAACAGAAAAATATTGTGGCCCATGGCCTGAACCATTTCGATATTTTCCACCCCCGCTCGAACGATGATGCCTAATTTGGTCTTTTTAAGAATAAGTTGAATCACAGCATAGACGACAATTCCGATAAAAATGCAGATGATTCGATATTTGGCAATAATGATATCAAAAATATCCCAACTTCCCCGAAACGTCAGCGGTACGGTCATGACTTCATCGTTCGGTCCCCAGAATACGCGGATCAACTCTACCAGTACAATGGTGGCACCGAATGTGATCAGGATCTGAAACAAATGATTTCCGTAAACGCGGCGAACGATGACTCGTTCCAGAATTATTCCAAGAACGGCAACCGCGGCCATTGCGGCAAGAATGGCCGCCAGAAATACGCCGAAGTTCTGCAAAACAGAATCGGCTTCCACCCATTCTCTCAACCACCCGAAAACACTAAATCCGACATAAGCCCCCCAGGCAAACAGGGCACCATGGGCGAAGTTTAAAACATCCATCAGACCGAAGATAATGCTGACGCCCGAGGCTATCAAAAAGAGGAGCATCCCCATGGCCAGCCCGGCAATGGTGAGCGTCAGATAGGTTTTAACCGGTATCCCCAACAGCGGAAGCATCAATAGAATGACTGCTCCGGCCATAATGGTGAGCTCTGTGCTCCAGCGCCTGGTTTTTGTATGCGACATATAGAGTATTCCTCGTATGAAACAACGCCTGGCCGGAACAGTTAAAAGATTGAACGTCGAACATCGAACGCCCAACATCGAAAGTCCAATATTGATGACGCTACGCTTTATCTATTTTAATACAAGCGAACCGCAGAATATCGAATATCGAACCCAGAATGTCGAAGGGTGGAATCGCTTTGCTCAGTCTTTTTTTAAAATAGACCGTTCGACACAAAAGCTTTCGACAGGCAGAATACATTTCTTCGACATTCGACATTCAAAACACTCTTGTAACAAGACATCTAATTTTGATAATTGCGTCACCTTGAACTTAAAGCTCATTAAATGCCCAGATACCTGCTTTTTAACTCGTCATCATCGACGAGGTCCACCATGTTACCGTCGTGCACGACCATCCCGTCATCCAGGATATAGAAGTGATCCCCGACACAGCTGGCCATGTAAAAATTTTGCTCAACCAGAACGACCACGCTGTGCATTTTAATTTGATTGATGGCTTCAATGAGGGCGTCTACGATAATCGGCGCCAGGCCTTTGGAAGGTTCATCGATAAGCAGCAAAGAAGTCTGATTGACAATGGCCCGGGCGATCGCAAGCATCTGTTTCTGCCCGCCGCTCAGGATCCCCGCCTGAGCTCTCCAGAAGTTTTTAAGATCCCTGAACATATCCAGGGTTTGCTCCAGCCTCTGGCCCGTGGCCTCGTCTTCGATCAGCATCGCCACCCGCATGTTTTCCTCCACGGTGAGATTGGCAAATATCCCCATATCTTCAGGGACAAAGCCGATCCCCATCCGTGCTATTTCATATGGTTTTTTGTTCTGGATTTCCTGCCCGTTGTATATAATTGTACCTTGCGACGCCGGCAAAAGTCCCATCACCGTTCTCAGGGCCGTGCTTTTTCCGGCACCGTTGCGGCCAATCAAGACGGTCACCGCATCGGCCCGGGCTTCAAACGAAAGGCCTTGAAGAATATGATGGTGGCCGATAAAGGTATGCGTGTCTTCAACTGTTAAAATGGCTTCATTCAAGTTTGGCTCCTCCGCCAAGATAGGCCTCCTGAACCTCCTTGCTGCGATGAATGGCATCCGGATCGCCGTCGGCGATCAGCCTCCCATCCTGCAACACGGCAATGGAATCCGACAGGGCCATGATCATGTCCATCTTGTGTTCAACCAACAGAATGGTTCGGTCCCTTTGGGACTTTATCTTCTCAAGTATTTCCAGTATCGCCGGGACTTCCTCCTGGGACATGCCGGCCGTCGGTTCATCCAGAAAAAGAACCTTTGGCTCTAATGCCATTAGAATGGCTAATTCCAGCTTGCGTTGTTCCCCGTGGGTCAGGGAACTGGCCGGATCCGCCCATTTGTCGTCTATAAGCAGATCCTTGAGAATGGTAAAGGCCTCATCTTCGCTTTTTGAGAAATGAAGGTAGTTGCGCCAGAAGTTGAGACCGAAACCCTGGCGGGACTGTACGGCAACTCTTACGTTCTCAAGAACACTCAGCACCGGAAAGATATTGGTCAACTGAAAGGATCGCCCCATGCCCAGACGAGTTCGCAGGGCGGGACCCAGGTCGGTAATATCCTGCCCTTTAAAAAACACCTTACCCCCGGTGGGCTTGTACTGACCGGTCAGTAAATTGAAAAATGTGGTTTTCCCGGCCCCGTTAGGACCGATAATGGATTTCAATGTGAACGGTTCTACCTGTATGCTCACATGATCAACGGCCACATGCCCGCCAAAGCGGATGGTCAGGTCTTTGGTCTCGATTATCGGTGCTGAATTCTTTTCATCCATTTTTTATTAAAATCGACAGAATACCTTAACTTTAGGCCTTTTAGGCACTTTAGGCACTTCAAATTTTATTCTATCATTTATTCATGATCGGTGGAGCAGTCTCCTCCATTGAAAGTTCTTTGGTGAGCACGGGGATGGCCCATGCAACATCCGGTTTGACGTCGAGTTCAAAGGCGAACATGGACTGCAGGGCCTGATGATCTTCCTTGCGAAATTTCATCATCCCCTTGGGAGTCATAAACTCCATGCCCTCCATAGTGGCGATGAGTTTTTCGGTGTCCGTACCGCCTGCCTTTGTGATGGCTTGCACCACGGCACTGGCGGCAGCAAAACCGCCGCAGGTAAAAAAGTCCGGCGGTTCGTTGAAGCGTTTATAGTGTTCGTCCACCAGCCAGCCATTAACGGGATTTTTGGGATTCTCATAGTAGTAGTAAATCGAGCCTTTCATGCCTTTCAAAGGCTTCATCATTTTAAGGGCCGCCAGGACATTCCCGCCGCTGGCGATCTCGATGCCATATTTATCAAGCCCGGCGTCGATCAACTGGGGCATGGGCCCGCCCTTGCCGGCCCAGAGAATCACGACATATTTGGGCTCTGGTTTGTCCTTCAGGGCCTCGATAAT
>JAFDDW010000101.1 GCA_019310665.1 Deltaproteobacteria bacterium | reverse complement strand
GCCAGAGGCGGCGCTGAACCCTGAACCTTACGTTTCCATTTTTTTGTTGACAACAAAACCAGAATTATAATAGAAATAATTATTTTGAAATTATATTTCACGATATGAAACTAATTTTCGAACGCTAAAATTCAATGTTCAAATTATCTGATTTTTTAAGTTGCGCGACTACAGAAATTTGATAAAAGACATATAAAATGAGATAGCATTCCTTCATTAGTCAATCTTCATTCTTCATTCCAAAACGGAGGGCAGCGGTGAGACTACCAAAATTCGAATATTTCGAGCCCCAAGACCTTAATGAGGCGGTCTCCATCCTAAAAAATGAACCTTTGGCTAAAATACTGGCCGGGGGAACCGACCTGTTGATCAATATGAAACACAGGGTCGAAACGCCAACCACGCTTGTCAATATAAAGGGCATTGAGGATTTGGACTATATCCGGCAGGATAACGGCGACCTTCGCCTGGGCGGCCTCACGACTCTCAAGCGCATTTATCAGACCGCGCTGATCCTTGAAAAGCTGCCCGGTTTGGCCGAAGCGGCAGCGGCGGTGGGCTCCTATCATCATCAAACCATGGGCACCCTGGCAGGAAATGTATGCCAGCAAAACCGGTGCAAGTTCTTTAATCAATCCCGGTGGTGGCGAAGTTCCCGGCCGACATGCTTTAAGGCCGGTGGTGAGATCTGCCATGTCGTGAACAAAAAGGAGATTTGCTATTCAAGCTATTGCGGGGATGTGGCTCCGGCACTGCTCGTACTCAATGCCAGGATCGCAATAGCCGGTCCCAAAGGTGCAAGGGAGGTTTTGCTCGAAGATTTTTATTCCGGCGATGGGAAGGTGCCGCTAAACTTAAGTGCCGCAGAGATCGTGACTGAGATCATTATCCCCCGGGAGGCAATGGATGGCATTGGCAGTTATACAAAATTTGCCAATCGGGAAAGCATCGATTTCCCCATTGTGGGAACCGCCTATTGGGCATCACGGGAGAACAAACAATACCGGGTGGCGTTTACGGCCGTAGATCGTAGACCGGTCAGGGGACACCAGGTTGAAGCAGTTTTAAATGGGCAGGATATCAGCGGCGAGATTCTGGAGACAGCCTGCGACCTTGCGGCCAAAGAGGCCAAACCGGTTAAAACATCGGTCTATTCGCCTTCATATAAACGAAAAATGATGGGGTTGTTACTTAAAACCGCGGTGAGCCGGGCGGAAAGGAGGTCAGCATAATGAAACGGGCGATCGAGCTAAGCATTAACGGCGATACCTATGATGTACTGGTTTCTCCCAACAACACCCTGCTTGAAGTACTGAGGGACAAACTGGGTTTAATGGGCACCAAGCGCGGATGTGATCTTGGTGCCTGCGGGGCCTGTACTGTTCTGATCAACGGCGAGGCCTATTTGTCCTGCGTGATGCTGGCCATCGATGCGGGCGGTAAAGATATCTTAACGATAGAAGGGTTGGCCGAAGGCGGTGAACTGCACCCGCTGCAGAGCAGTTTTGTTGAAAAAGGCGGGCTTCAATGCGGATTCTGCACGCCGGGGATGATACTGACGGCCAGGGCTATTCTCAATGAGGAAGAAAATCCCACCGAGGACGTGATTAAGAGAAAGATGGCCGGAAATCTCTGTCGCTGCACAGGGTACAAGAAAGTCGTTGAAGCCGTTATGAGCGCCAATGAGTCAGATGAAAACGCTGGAAGGCCGGAAGGCCAGGAGGCTTGAAGACACGAAGGCTTGAAAGCTGTAAGGCCGGGAGGCTTGAAGGGGGAGATGTTGTTATATATCCTCTTTGCTTCCCAATTTCCCAATTTCCCAACTTCTCAACTTCCCAGCTTCCTTGCTTTACCGGTATTAGGAGGTCTATATGAAAAAAGGTTTAAATATTGTCGGAACCAGAGTACCGATGCTGGATGCGGGCTTAAAAGTAAAAGGAGCCGCCCAATTTACGGATGACCTTGTCCTGCCCGGGATGCTTTTTGGCAAGATTCTGCGTAGCCCGCTGCCGCACGCCAGAATTCTCAATATAGATACGTCCAGAGCCGAGAAACTTCCGGGCGTCAGGGGCGTGGCCACGGGTCGCGACATCCCCGATCGGCAATACGGAATCGTCCCGATGGCCAAAGATGAGTATGCCCTGGCAAAGGATAAAGTACGCTACATTGGTGATGATGTGGCCGCCGTTTGCGCCATCGATCCTGAGATTGCCGAAGAGGCCCTTGAACTTATCGATGTGGACTATGAAGAACTGGCGGCTGTATTTGATCCACGGGAAGCCATAAAGGAAGGCGCTCCCGTGATCCATGAGGGGGTGAAGAACAACACATCGTTTGCGATTAACAAAGAATTCGGCGATGTCGCCCGGGCATTTGCCGAAAGCGATGCCGTTTTTGAGGATAGGTTCTACTCCCAGGCCGTCAATCATGCGCCCCTGGAACCCCATGCGGCCCTGGCCCAATTTGATCCGCTGAACGGAGACCTTACCCTCTGGTCATCGACCCAGATACCGTTTTTTTTGCGGAGAAATTTGTCCAATACCCTCCAGATTCCCGAAAGCAAGGTTCGGGTGATCAAACCCAAGGTCGGCGGCGGTTTCGGCCAGAAGATCGATATGTTTGCCAAGGATTTCTGTGCCGCCTGGTTTGCGATCCATCTGGGCAAACCGGTAAAATTTGTCTATGAACGCGAAGAAGTGTTCATTTCCACCCGGCAGAGACATCCCATGTATATCACAGTCAAAACGGGGGTGAAGAAGGACGGTACGATTTTGGGGCAGCAATTTCAGGCCCATGCGGATGGCGGTGCTTATAACAGCACGGCGCCGACCATGATTGCCCTGTCCTGTTTTTTTCTCATGATACCCTATCACATACCGAATCTGATTTATGAG
The DNA here is from genome assembly GCA_019310665.1 of Deltaproteobacteria bacterium. Classification (GTDB taxonomy): domain Bacteria; phylum Desulfobacterota; class Desulfobacteria; order Desulfobacterales; family JAFDCJ01; genus JAFDCJ01. The sequence goes on along the minus strand of JAFDDW010000101.1, from coordinate 3,934 downwards.
GGCTGTCATATATATACAAACAAGCCCGTGGGCGGTGCCATGCGGGGACACGGTATCCCCCAGGCCCGGTTTGCGGTGGAACGGCAGCTGGACATGATCGCGGGTCGTATGGGTGTGGATCCGGTTGAAATCCGGATTAAAAACAGTATTCATGCGGGCCAACCCCATTCGGCCGGGTTTGTTATCAATACCTGTGGATTTTCCGAATCCGTGACGAGGGCCGCCGAGTCCATCGGGTGGCAGGAAAAGCGCGGAAAATTGCCGCTCGGGCGGGGCGTGGGACTGGCCGGGGCATCTTTTCCCAGCGGGGTCAGTAATATGAGCCATATCAGTTCGGGGGCTGTGGTCCAACTGGGCCGGGACGGGGCGGTTAATGTGCTCTCCGGAGCCGCTGATATCGGGCAGGGTGCGGAAACTGTTATCAGCCAGATTGTGGCCGAAGAACTGGGGGTGTCCCTCGAAGACATCCGGATAACTGCCGCTGACACGGGTATTACGCCTCTGGATCCCGGAACATTCGGAAGCGGGGTTACGGTCAGGGCGGGCAATGCCGCCCGACTGGCGGCGATGTCCGCCCGGAATAAGTTGTTCGAATTTATAGCCGAAAAACTCGAAGCCAATCTAGCCGACCTGGTGGCCGAAAATCGGAACATTTTTGTAAAGGGGTCTCCGGAGAAAGGCATGACTTTTTCAGCAGCCCTGAAAGCCTATCAATATGCGGATCTTCCCATGCCTATCGTGGGCAGGGGTTCCTGGATGGCGCCGGCCTCCGAGCCGACTACGCTGTTTAAAGAAGACGGCAATTTTGCTCCCAGTTACTCCTTCATGACCCAGGCGGCTGAAGTTGAAGTCGATCTCCAGACCGGCCGGGTAAAACTTTTGAAAATGGTGACGGCCCATGACTGCGGCACGCCCATCAACCCTATGCTGGTGGAAGGACAACTCGAAGGCTCCGTTGTGGGGGGGATGGGACAGGCCCTGTATGAGAATGTCATTGTTGAGAAAGGGCAGGTGATGAACCCTTCCTTTTTGGACTATGGGTTTCCAACATTTATGGAAATGCCGGAAATTGAAGCTATCGAGGTGGAAACCGACGATCCGATCGGGCCTTTCGGCGCCAAAGAGGCCGGGGAGGGTACCCAGTTATCTCCGGCGCCTGCCATTGTTAATGCGGTCTATGACGCCATCGGTGTTGACTTCATGGAACTGCCGATTACCCCTGAAAAAATCCTTGATGCCCTAGAAGCGAAAAAATGATTGTTATAAACCTCGATATCTGGATTATGAAATGACTGAAATTTCCTTGATACACCGAAAACCAAGCCAATGTGCTCCGTTTACGGGATCTTCCGGGGTCCAGCGACAGGTGACCCGCACGAAGGTTGCGGATCCTAAAAAGCACCCGCCCCGCATGGGCAAATTCCTTTCCAGCCACTGGCCTTCACACATCTCCCATACATTGCCGCACATGTCATAACATCCGCAGGGGCTGATTCCTTCGTCAAAAACAGCAATCTCCGATGTGTGCGGGAGATCATATTCCCTGGAATTGCATCTGTCCGGCAAAAATTCGTGGCCCCAGGCCCACCAGCGACCGTCGGTGCCGCGACCGGCCTTTTCCCATTGCGCTTCCGCGGGAAGTTTTTTACCGGCCCACCCGGCATAGGCCCTGGCATCATCCCAGCCAACGAATACCACAGGCTGTAAAGGCTGTCCCCAGTCCGGGTGGTCAATGAGCATGGGCGCCCTGTGTCCGGTGGCCTCAATAAATTTACGATACTGGAAGTTGGTGACCGGATACCGGTCGATGTAATAGTCTTCAAGATAAACATTTTGGGCGGGAACTTCCGTGGCAAAGGCCGGGTTTTCCCGATCTTGCAGCATAAATATGTGGTACAGTTCTTCCTGGCTGATCCCCATGGTAAAATCGCCTGCCGGCACGCAAACCATCTCGGCTCCATCAACGGGAGAAACGACGACTTTCGGTAAGATGCCGGTGCCCGGCATTTTGTCTATGTTCCAGCGGTTTTCCAATTTCAACTTCCCCATCTTTTAAAATCTGGATTTTGCAAGATTCAGGTACCAATTCGTTGAATGATGCCTTGAGGATCCATAATTGAATCTACAAAAAAACATCTCGGAAAGCAATTCAGAAATTTTTCCATAAAAAACTCTTGACAAGCCCTCCATAAGCTCTTAAAGTTGTTATGAGCATATACTCATAATATGAAAAAATTATAATGATAGTGGTTATTCATGCTTGTAAAAGAGGGGCGTTCAATAATGAGAATAGCAATATCATCGCAAGACAAGGATTTAAATGCCAATTTGGATCCACGGTTTGGGAGGGCAGCGTATTTCATTATCGTTGATCCGGAGACTATGGCATTTGAGGTTGTTGAAAACAGCCAGAACCTCAATCTTTCCCAGGGAGCCGGGATACAGGCCGGCAAAACCATCGCCGATAATAAAGTGGATGTCTTAATTACCGGCCATTGCGGGCCGAAAGCCTTTAAGGTGCTGCAGGGGGCCGGCGTTAAAATAGTGACCGGTGCCGGCGGGACGGTGGCTGATGCCATCGCCCAATTTAATAGCGGGGAGCTTGAAACCTCTACCGAGGCCGACGTCGACGGTCACTGGGTTTAATAACAAAATGGAGGAATCCTATGCCTTTGTATGATTATCACTGTGAAAGTTGCGGAAAAGTCAGTGAACTGCTGATGAATGTTTCATCTGATCAACCGCAATGCGCTTTCTGCGGCAGCCCAAATCTTAAGAAACTTATGTCCGCTCATTCTTCTTTTTCCGGAGCATCTGTAGACAGATTGCCCGGAGCGGGCGATACCGGCTGTTGCGGGTCGCAACCCCACGAGGCTGGTTGTGAGGGACCCGGAAGTTGCTGCGGAAAAGGCCGTTAAGAATCACTAATATGGCAATAATTATTTAGATATGATGTGCTATGATTTAAATGATGTATTCACCGCAGAGCTCGCCGAGAGCGCAGAGAAAAACCATATCTTTATTATGTCCTTGCGGATTTTGCCTCTGCGTGCTCTGCGATCTCGAGCGCAGCGGGCGGTGAGCTTATGTCTAAATAATAATGAACTCATTGGCAAATGGGATATGGTTGTCGTATCGACAACTATCTAACTAATCAACCAATCAACTATATTTGGACAAGGAGTCAGAGTGATGAAAATAGCAATTAGCTCTTCCGGAGAAAATTTAACTGACCAGTTGGATCCCCGATTTGGCAGGTGCCGTTATTTTCTAATTATCGAAACGGACACCATGAGTTTCGAAGTTTTCGACAACGATAATGCCGCTTTGGGGGGCGGGGCCGGGATTCAGTCGGCCCAGTTTATTGCCGCCAAAGGAGCCAAAGCTGTGATTACCGGGCATTGCGGCCCCAATGCGATGCAAACGCTGTCTGCGGCAGGCGTTCAAGTGTACGTCGGGCAAGCCGGCAGCGTTCAAGGCATTGTGGATAAATTTAAGAACGGCCAGCTAACACCCACCACCGAAGCCAACGCATCGGCGCATGCCGGGACGGGAGGAAAAGGCATGGGACCCGGCCAGGGCATGGGACGTGGAAGGGGCATGGGCGGCCGAGGTATGGGGGGTAGAGGTACGGGTGGGTAGAGGTACATAAGCGCTAACTTGTTTTGTCATCATTCGCAGGTTACATTTACGCTGTACAGGATTGCTCTAAGAGATGAACATCGAACCCTCCAGAGGCGGACTATAAGCATCGAACGTCCAACATCGAATGTTGAATGGGAAAAGATGAAGATCAGCATTATGCGTTAGAAGAAAGGCTGCTGTAGTATTCGGTGAGAATCATATTGTAGGGGTAGAGGTACAGGTGGGGGAGCGTTATAATGCGAGATCGGATTAATCAAAGTCCTGCTCCCTGAAAGCCGGGGAAAAAGAG
>JAFDDW010000732.1 GCA_019310665.1 Deltaproteobacteria bacterium | reverse complement strand
TGCATTTTAGGCATTTCTTGGGATAACTTGATTTTTACATAAAAAGATCTTGCCACAAAATGCATAAAACGAACACTTAAAATACTAAAATGAATCTTCAATTAATAAACGGAGGGTGCCATGCCAGGGAAAGAAACAATCAAATTAGAAGCCATCTTAAACCATCCCCAGGTAAAAAAGGCTACTGATGACATAAACCCGGAGTTGCTGGAGAGAAGGAAGTATCGCCCCCCGCAGTGTGAAGTGTTTTCCAAAGCCTGTACGGTTTTGCGGGAAACGGATGATTATCGTTTTGAGCTTGACAAGGAAGCTGAAAAACAACTGCCGAATATCGTCGGCCACAAGGTCCAGCTGATCGAAGGCCACGATTCAGTTGATGATGCGACTGCCGGGCAGTACCGTAAAAGACGTAACATCGGAATCGTTTTTTCGGGAGGACCGGCACCCGGCGGGCACAATGTGATTGCCGGGTTGTATGATGCCGCCAAAAAGGCCAATCCGGCGACTAAAGTTTACGGGTTTTTGGTGGGACCGGACGGGATCATTGAAAATGAAGTTGTCGAACTCAGCGATAAACTGGTTGATGCCTACCGGAACCTGGGCGGATTTTCCATGATCAAGACCGGCAGAACCAAAATCGATACCAGGGAGAAAATGACGCTGTCGCGGGAAACCTGCCGGCGCCTGAATCTGGATGCCCTGGTGATTGTGGGGGTGCAGATCATTGGTGTTCCCAAAACCATAGACGGTGATATTCAGGTCAGGGACGTCGATGGAACTGTGCTGTGTGCCATGTCTTTTGGTTTTCATACTGCCGCCCGTGCTTTTGCCAACTCCATCAGCAATCTTTGCACGGACAGCAGTTCCGACATTAAATATTGGCATATCTGCAAAGTAATGGGAAGAGTTGCCAGTCACCTGGCCCTGGAGGTGGCGCTGCAGACCCATGCCAACATGACCCTGATCGGCGAGGATCTTGCCGATTACACGGATAACGAGCGACTCCAAAAGGCTCAAAAAGAGAATAAAACCGATTATCACGCCTACGGCATGACTTTGCGACATCTATCACGGGTAATTTGTGAAGGCATTGTCAGACGAGCCGCCGCCGGAAAAAATTACGGCGTCATCGTCATCCCGGAAGGCGTGTTGGAATTTATCAATGAGATTCAAGTCTTTATCATTAAACTGAACACCATCATTGCGGATTACAATCGAACCCATGATAAAGGCTTTCATGCATCTTTTTCCTTACTGGAAGACAAACTGGAGTACCTGCGCCGTTTGGCCCAGCGATCACGGGAAGATGACTCTTTCAAGCTGTGGCATACCCGGGATGACGATTTGTTCAGCGACATCCCCGCCTTTTTTCAAGAAGGGCTTTTGATGGAAAGAGACAGCCATGGCAACTTCCCCTTTTCTCAGGTTGAAACCGAAAAAGTCCTCATGGGTCTCGTCAAAGATTATCTAAATATTCTTAAAGAAGGGGGAACTTATAAAATCGGGATCCCCAAAGGCTATTTTCGAAAAATCCTGGAGATGGCCGGACTGGATCCCGATCGCTACGGGGCGGCGCTTTTTAAAAATTATGATACCGATGCGCCGTTGCTGGTCAAATCCTCGATAATTTCTGTTAAAACACTTGGTCAGGCGCTGCAAAAAGACGGCCTTGTAAAAGCGGACGAAAAAATTCCGGCGGCCGTTGAAAAGATATTCAAAAAAACCCTGCCGAGCTTTAACACCCAGATTCATTTTTACGGATATGACGGCAGGGGCAATGATCCGACCCGTTTTGATTGTATTTATACATATAATCTGGGGCTCACTGTATTCAGCCTGATCGCCGCCGGTGCCACCGGGCAGATGGCCGCCATAAAGAATTTGGAAATGGATTTTTCCAAATGGGAGCCTATCGGAATACCGATTGCACCGCTGATGCATCTGGAAGAACGCAAAGGCAAACTGGCCCTGGTAATCGAGAAAAGTATCGTGGATGTCGACTCGATTGCCTTTCAGGTTGTCAAAGCCCACCGGGAAAAATGGTTGGCCGCAACCCCGGGGGATGACCACTTCAGACGACCCGGTCCGATACGGTTTACCGGTAAAAGTGAGGAGGAACGGCCCCTTACCTTGGAGCTCAATGCCATCGGGAGAATCGATGGATAGGCTTACGCGTTACGGGTTGCGGGTTACGGGTTGCGGGTTGCGGGATACCGGGAGAATCGATTGATAGGCTTACGCGTTACGGGTTGCGGGTTGCGGGTTACGGGTTGCGGGATACGGGTTGCGGGTTGCGGGTTGCGGGATACGGGATACGGGTTACGGGTTGCGGGATACGGGTTGCGGGTTGCGGGTTACGCGTTGCGGGTTACGCGTTGCGGGTTGCGGGTTGCGGGTTGCGGGTTACGCGTTGCGGGTTGCGGGGTGCGGGTTCTTCGATTTGGGATTTTAGATTTCGGATTTTAGATTTAAAAGACCTGATGATCCGAATTCGGGTTACGCGTTGCGGGGTGCGGGTTCTTCGATTTGGGATTTTATTGTCTTATGAAACCTTCTGATTCAACTGGTTTAGGATCTACTTTGAAGTTATCCTGGGGGAACCGAAAATAACTTGCGGTTTACTCTGTATAGGTATATTTCGCTTCCAGCCGATTCTTTTTTTCTTCGGTCAGCATTCCCAGTTCCACCATAAGATCTCCAATACCCGCGTCCCGCAGTTCTTCGTTTTCCAAAACTGTCCCCGGCCTTTTGTTATCCAGACTGGTGAAGGTGTCGTGCAGATTCAGCGTCGCTTTTGGTAACCGATAAACACGATGTTTTTTTATAACAAAATGGTTGTCCAGCACAAAATACAGTGCGGCCGCTGCCAGCACAATGATGAGATACTGTTTGAGTCTTTGCCTCATAACAATTATCCTTAATTTTTTTTATAATTATATCAGGATACCAGGCTGAGGTCAATAAAAGAGCGGCCGATTTAGTTTTATGTAGTTGAAATAATTAAGTTTTTGTCTTTACAAAATAGCAGAGGAATCACTTTTTCAATGAAA
>JAFDDW010000100.1 GCA_019310665.1 Deltaproteobacteria bacterium | reverse complement strand
CCTGGCCCTGGCCCGGCTAAGCTTAATTGATGAAAAGCGTGCCCGGCGGGCGATGACATCTGTGACGGAACAAATTTCACGACTGATAGACCATGGCATATGGCATGTCGATCTACACCCCGGCAATGTGGTGATTGATCAAAAAGATCGGGTGTTCCTGGTCGATTTTGATAAAGGACAGGTCTATCAGGGAAATAAAACTAAATTAAGGGATCGATATATTAACCGCTGGCAACGTGCCGTCGGCAAACACGGATTACCGAAAATGCTCAGTGAAATGATTCAGGCCGGCCTGCAGGATCTGCCATAATCGGCAATTGCCATATCGTCAGTTCTAACCTATAAATGGATAAAAGAAGCTAAATGATGAAAGCTAATGGCTCATAGTTTAAGTACCCGGATCTGAAGCTTAAAATCGACTTTCATCCTTCTGGTTAAATCTAAAATCTGAAATCCGAAATCCCAAATTCTATGATCATATTCTAAACTCAGAGCTTAAATGACATCTAAAACAGCAAATAAAAAGACGCCGGCAGCACCCTCCATTCTCATCATTTTGATGGGATCGCTGGGAGATGTCGCCCGGGGGCTTTGTCTGGTGTCCCATATTAAAAATCACCGGCCTGAAAGCAAGGTCTCATGGCTGATAGAGTCCCGAAGAACCGACATGGTCAGCTTTCATCCCCAACTGGACCATGTTATTGTTTTTGATCGTTCAAGGGGTACCTCCGGGGTCTGGGACCTTTATAAAGTTTTGCGCCGGGAGCATTTCGATATTGCTTTGGATCTTCAACGCATTCTTAAAAGCGGCTTTTTCTGCCTGCTCTCGGGAGCCGCACGGCGAATCGGCTTTCACCGTCGCAATACCAAAGAATTGAATTGGCTGTTTAATAATGAATATATCCCCTATCATCCTGAAACCCTCTCCAAGCTGGATCATTACCTGAAATTCACCGAACACCTGGGACTGCCCGAACCGGATTGTCTGGACTTTGGGTTTAAAATGCTCGATGTCAATCTAACGGCCCCTCCGGCTGTGGTTAAAATTCAAAATACATTTATAGCTGTGGTGATGGGATCATCCTGGGAATCAAAAGATTGGCACTTTGAAGGGTACTGTAAATTCGTGCAATATATTTTGAAAAACCAGGACCGACACGTCGTGCTTTTGGGCGGCAATTCCCAGATGCCTTTGGCTGCCAGGCTGGTAGAAAAAATGAATTCACCCAAAGTGATTGACTTAACCGGCAACTCCCTGCTGGAAATGACCGCCGTTTTGAAAGCGGCAGCTGCAGCTGTGGGCCCGGATTCGGGTCCGGGACACCTGGCGGCGGCAGTGGGGACACCCTATGTCACCCTGTTTGGCCCGACCCCGGCAGACAGGCATGCTCCCTATGGATGTGAAGGCCTGACCGTTCAATCAGATCTGAGCTGTGCCCCTTGTTACAAAAAGCAGTGCCCTGACGGCAACAATCAATGCATGGAAAAAATCGAAATTAAGGCAGTCGCGGAAAAAATCTCCCAGGCCCTGGGAGAAACCGCCAATCGACGATGACGCATTTAATTTTGAATCCTGTTTGGCATTGACACTCCCATCGGCTTCTTTTATATTCCGCCACAAACCCAGGAATTCAATTGGGTGTAAAACACTCAATTGAAGGTTATTGGTTATTCGTTATTTGATGAAATACAAAGATGGGATCTTACGCCTCTATAACTATTATCCAATAACGAATAACTAATAACCCTTAATTGATTTCTGCTCAATTGGGGACCAGGATCTTAGCCCACAGTGACCTCTGAAAACACGCGCATACAACCCGATACGATATTGGTCTTTTGCCCCAACTGGGTCGGTGATGTCGTCATGGCCACACCAACATTCAGGTGCCTGCGGCAGAACTACCCGGATGCCCGGCTCATCGGCCTGATCCGCGGGTACGCCAAAGGCGTTGTTGAAGATGCGCCCTGGTTTGATCAGCTTATCGAAATAAACGACAAATCCTGGCGTGGCTTTGTCCATTTGGTTTATCAAATTCGCAGTCTGAAAGCGAAGCTGGCCGTGGTGCTGCCGAACACCTTCCGGTCGGCCCTGCTGGCAAGACTGGGAGGAGCGCGACAGATCTACGGTTACCGCCGAAACGGCAGAACCGCCCTTTTGAGCGGTGGGCCGGCACCGCAACGCGCTGACAATCGAATCACGCCCGTACCCATGGCAGATTATTATCTGGAAATATGCCATTGGATGAACCTCACTACCGATCAGGACAAGAAACCACGTCTATATGTTTCAGATCCGCTGCAATCAGTGGGCAATCAGTTTTTGGAACGCTATGGCATTTCATCTGAAGACATGGTAATCGGAATAAACCCGGGCGCAAAATACGGTGCCTCCAAATGCTGGCCGCCTGAATATTTTGCCAGGCTGGCTGAGCTATTGGCCCAACGCTGGGATTGCAAGCTGATGCTTTTTATCGGCCCCGGTGAGGAGACTATCGGCCAAACGATTGTCCAACACAGCAAAGCCAAAATCATCAACACCGGACCTGACAATGTGGATCTGGCCCTTTTAAAGCCCTTAATCCGCCGCTGCCGGCTTTTGGTGACCAATGATACCGGCCCGCGTCATTATGCCGTGGCTTTGGGCATCCCGGTGGTGGTCATCATGGGGCCGACCGACCCTCGCTATACCCATGCCAGCCTTGAAAAAACCACGGTATTGCGACAGCAGTTGGATTGTTCCCCCTGTCACCTTAAAGAGTGTCCGCTTGATCACAGCTGTATGCGGGAGATCTCGCCGGAAGCAGTCCTGCAAGCCGCTGAACAGTTACTGATATGGCAATAATTATTAAACATGGTGTGCTACGATTTAAATGATGTATTCACCGCAGAGCTCGCCGAGAGCGCAGAGAAAAATCATATCTTTATTATGCCCTTGCGGATTTTGTCTCTGCGTGCTCTGCGATCTCGAGCGCAGCGGGCGGTGAACTCGTGTCTAAACAATAATGAACTCATTAGTAATATAGGACCCTAATTAAACGAAAAACGCTCAATTAAGTGTTAATAAATTTACTCCATTGAGGCAGGAGCCACTGTAATCCATGAAATCGTCATTTTATAGAGAAAAATGGTCCGACATAAAAGCCACCACCGTCGATATAGAAGAAATTACCCATCTGTCCCGACAGATTGCCCATTCGTTTATGGATGCCTATCTAAAGGACTGTCACTATGAAGCAGATTATATTGATCTGCTGTGTGAAATGACAACCTTTTCCGAAAATACCGACCTGACCGGTATGGCCGCCCAGGCCCTGTTTCGCATTATCATAGAAAGCTTGTGCGATGATTTCGAAGACTTGCAGACCGAAACATACAATAGAGTCATGGCCCAACTTATCTCCTTTTGCCGCAAACTTCCCTCCGGTCAGGAGCTGGATCGTTGTTTGAATGATTTTAAGATTTTTGACCGCGATGACCTGCTCAATAGAATAAAGACTATTCGGATGGATGGAAAACATTTATCCCGGCAAAGGAATGTGAAAAAGATTCTGCTTTTATCCAGGGTCACGATCGGGGCCGATGTGGCGATTACCAGTATTATCATTCAACGGCTGGCAGGCCTTTTCCCGGATGCGGAACTCGTGCTTATCGGCGGCACTAAACTCGATGAAATTTATGGCGGCAATTCACGCATTCGTTTGCAGACGGTTGATTATAATCGCAAAGGTGGATTGATCGGGCGATTGTCCAGCTGGCAGCTGGTGCTTAATATTATCCAACAGGAACTGGCCGCCTGTCCGTTGGAAAATACCATTCTCATCGATCCGGATTCACGCCTGTCACAACTCGGGGTATTGCCGATCATCCCCGAAGATCAATATTTCTTTTTTGACAGTCGCTCGGACATTTCTTTTGCCGGCAATATGTCCATGGCCCAATTAACCAACACCTGGATTAATAAGGTAACCGGCCAGGAAGATTTTCGCTATCCCAGGATCTGGCCGCATTCATCGAACCTGACAAAGGCCTCTGAGTTTTACAGTGAACTGAAAAAATGCGGTGCTCGCAGAGTTATTGCAATTAATTTCGGTGTCGGCGGCAATCAACGCAAAAAGGTGGGATGGCGGTTAGAAAAAGAGTTGTTACTGTCCCTGTTACAGGAGCCGGATACCGTAATTGTACTGGACAAGGGCTTCGGCGATGCGGAACTTCAAAATTCCAATTTGCTTTTAACGGCTGTTAAAGAAAACGGATTTGCCACTCAGGATGCTGTATTTGGCACCGCCCTCGACAGCAACATCAGCCGCGGCGTCATCGGCCTGCAGACACGCATCGGTGAAATTGCGGCCATTATTGCAAAATCTGATGAGTACATTGGTTACGACTCTGCCTGTCAGCATATCGCCGTGGCGCTTAACACACCCTGTTTAACAATTTTTGCCGGTTCCAACAACATGCGCTTTATCCGGCGCTGGAGTGCCTTTGGCCCCAACAGTTGCCAGATTGTTCACGTCGACACGCTCACCGACCCAAGTTCCATTGAGGTAGAAGATATCATTGCCCGTATTATGAACGAGAGGAGGGCAGGAAAAGATTCAACTTGAATCAGTTTTATTGGAGCTTCTTGAGTTAAATGATATTGATAAATCTCAAATCTCAAGCACCAAATTGCAAATAAATCTCAATTTTCAATATTCAATGACCAAAACAGGTTTGAAATTTGGGATTTGGGTATTGGAAATTATTTGAAATTTGGGATTTGTTATTTGTTATTTTAAATTCACCATTAAAGTACTACTTATCAGTCTTTGACGACAGTCTGCAGGCTGCGGAAACATAGCTATATCTAATTGAACATGAAAATACTCTTCATATATCCCAACGCCGGCTCCCAGCTGGGCTTCAACTACGGAATAGCCCATTTATCCGCGGTGCTCAAGGAGGCCGGACATGAGGTCTCTCTGTGGCAACTGTGCGAGGATATAGAGCCTTTACCGTCCCAAGATCAATTTCTTAACCGCATCAGACAGGAGGCTGCGGATATCATCGGCTTTTCGGTCGTTACCAACCAATGGCCGTACGCCAAAGAGCTTGCAGGTTGGACGCGCAAGGCCACGAAGGCACCTTTGGTTTGCGGCGGCATACATACCATGGCCGCCGGTGAGCAGATCTTGCAGTCCGGCGTCTTTGATTACATTATACGGGGTGAAGCCGAAGAGGCCTTGGTCCAATTTGTCGAAAAGGTAAGCCAGCAGCAGAGTCTTTTGGAAGTCCAAAATCTTGGCTTTTTGCACAACGATACGGTACGGCTAAATCCCTTACGGCCATTGCCCGATTTAAACAAGCTGCCCTTCAAAGATTACGACATATTTGATTTTCAAAATATCATTGATGCCAAAAACGGCTGGGTCGGGTTGATGGCCTCCCGCGGCTGCCCGTTTTCCTGTACCTATTGTTTTAATCACCAGCTGGTGTCCCACTACCGCAAGGATCTTAATTGCAGCTTTAAAAGCTTAAATTATATTCGCCATTTCGCTGTCGAACAGATGATGGCCGAGATCGATTACCTTCAGCGTCACTATAAAAACATCAGCATGTTTATTTTAGACGATGATCTGTTCACATTTTATCGCCAGTATGTCGAGCAATTCTGCGCGGCTTACCAAAAAATCAGCGCCCTGCCCTTTGTGGTCAATGCCCATGTGGGATTTTTCGATAAAAAAAGGGCCCGTTACCTGGCGGATGCCAATTGCAAGATTGTAAAATTCGGCGTAGAAAGCGGCAGTCAACGCATCCGCAGCCGGATCCTCCAGCGCCGCATGAAAAATGCGAGTATTGTCAACGCCATTGAAACGGCCCATCAATACGGGCTGCACACCTCCGTGTTTTTGATGATCGGATTGCCCGCAGAAACCCATGAGGATGTCATGGCAACCATCCATTTGATGGCCAAAACCAAGCCCGGTCGCTTCCGCTGGTCTTTTTTCTTCCCCTTTCCCGGCACCAAAGCTTATGAACTCAGTGCCGAAGGCAACTACATTGATTTTGAAAAAATGGAACAAATGGAAAACTTTACCGACGACACCTGTCTTGATTTCGGCCAGGCGCACAATCTTTTCTTAAAAAAAGTCGGACGGGTTATGCCCTGGTTTGTAAATGCCTATTCAGACCTTCCGGTAGCTGGTTTTTACAGGAAAAAAGTTGAAGAGATCCTGGCCCTGGATGCCAAGACCTGGGAAAAAAGAGCCCTGGCTATTGAAGAAGAAGATAAAAAAATTTCTGAAGGCTTCGTCGACCGGGGATTGAGCCACTATGCCATCAAGTACAACCGCTTTATGGGAGTTATATCCGACTATTTCACGACGGAGGATTAGATATTGATTCGCTGCGAAAGAATTTCAGCTTTTAGAAAAATAGGAAAAAAACACTTTGTACAGACTGAAGCGTTTTAAAAATTGCCGTACGGTTAATAAAAAACAAACGATAGGCCTTTATTTTTTATTTCGGAAAAATGATTTCGGTCGGTTGTGTGAATCTCCCTGCAGCCGGTAAGCATGAATGTGGATAGAATGATAGAATCAATATACGGGATGCCCCGACCTGCTTTTAAGGAAGCGGCTTTTTCAACTATTGGTCGATCCACAGGCATTACACGGGCTGATTTATCAATGCTGTCCACCAGTTCCTTGCCCTTGTCCGGCTGCCCTAGCCGAAAAGAAATATACAGCAATTCACCCAGCGTCAGCATGGAGATAACCGGCTTGTGACTCAGATGCAGCAGAGGCATACGCTCGATTAGGCACTTCTTGTGAAACCCCATATCGACAATTTTGGAGGCAATTTGTTGCAGATTGGCAAAAGATATGTGCAATAATCAGTCATATTTGATTTATAGCCGTTGCGGTGCCAGTTTTAGTTATGTTGTGGAAACTCTGGATCTACTTCTCCGGTTTTAAAAAAGATATATATGTATTTTCTTTGCTTTTAGTTCTTATCCTTCTATCATATTCTTCTACGTTGCTTTTTTCATACGACGAGCCTCAGATAGAAACCACTTTACCATTTGCTTATCAAAACCAGGGTTGGACTCAGCAAAATCAGCAGCTTTACGATAGTAGTCTGCCGCCTTGCTTTTTTCTCCCCGAGCCTCATATACCATCGCTAAGCGGTTAAGGCCATCGACCTGATCAGGATAATCAGTCAATAATTTGCGAGACACGGCTTCAGCCTCATCCCATCGGTTTTGTTTGATAAGATCAACAACACTATTGGAAAGCTGATCAAGTTCGGTATACACCGGAATGAAGCGCATTGGCTGCCCAGCCGATTGTGTTTTACCATCCTGGCTCAAAAGACAGCATTTTTTATATTTCTTGCCGCTGCCGCAAGGACAGGGTGCATTGCGACTTACTTTCGCCATAAAAATAGCTTTTCATATTTGGCTTTTTTCGGCAATATAAATATCATGCAACTGCGCTTTGCCACCGATTTATCGGCTCAACAATACGTGCGTCGTCAAGCCTGGAAAGATGCCCGGCTTGACAACTGTCCACTTCACGAAACAGGCGGTTGTGGCTTTGCCCGGCACGGAACCTATCCACGTAAAACTCCGCCGGGCATCAAAATCCCTCGATGGTACTGCCCGAAGGCACACCAAACTTTTAGTCTTTTACCTGATTGTCTGTCCTCACGTTTGCCCGGAACACTGATTCAAGTCGAAAACGCCATTAATAAGGTGGAAGATTCACCCAGCCAGGAAGCGGCGGTGCAGAGCATGCGCATTGATATAGAACTTGCTGGTGTTCTGCGTTGGATCAGACGGCGCCTATTTCTGGTTCGCTGTGCATTGACTCTATTGATCGAACTTTTACCCTCACTGCCGGCCGAATGTTCTGCCAACATCGCATCGTTTAGATCCGCTCTGGGAGTCAAATATGTTTTACCTGAACTGCGCATACGGGCCAGTTGTTATTTGCACATGTTACCTCCGCCGCTGGGCTTTGGTCCCCGTCGGGCAGCAAAAAAATTAAAAAAAAGTCGTTTCCAACACCAAACAGGCACTGACCCGCCATAAAAAGGGCTGTAAATTGGCTCTCAAAAACATCACAAGGGAGCAATTTGCATGAAAAAACAACGTGACGATCTTAAAAGAGCGCTTAGCCCAATTCCCCCAATTGCTGACCCCAATAGGCGTGCGCATTCCAACTGCGGCAACCAACCAACAATCCACCACTACAACACAAACACAAGGGGTTGCCGCATCGAAAAAAAACCTCTTGAGCCCCATCGCATTCGAAAAATCACCACAAGCTTTGCCTTTATCGAACATCGCTTTTTACGCCAGGGATTTTGGAGCAGCCTCAGTCACCATGAGCTTTTGCTGTATTTGTTTCTGGTAATCGTTGCCGACCGCAACGGGCTATCTTACTACGGTTACGATAAAATCTGTTCGCTTTTACAAATCTGTGTCGACGAATATATTCTCGCCAGAGACCTGCTGATTGAAAAAGATCTGATCGCTTTTGATGGCAGTCTTTTCCAGGTATTATCGCTGCCGCAAAAGCCCCCATCGTCGTCTACCGCGGTGTTGAAAACCGCCAAGGACATGCAAACCCATGATCCGGCCACCATCCATCAACTCATCGCGCATTGCTTTGGAAAAAAAACATGACTGACACCACAGATCAAAAACGATCATCAGAAAAATTATGCCCCAATTTCGATAACGGTGTCTATCAGCTTCTAAAGCAGGCCATTGCAGATTATCTGCAATGGATGAAATCGG
>JAFDDW010000099.1 GCA_019310665.1 Deltaproteobacteria bacterium | reverse complement strand
CAGCGCTGTTCATCAAAACAGCCCGCGCAAGGACCGACCTCTTATTAAAGTGAACTGTGCCGCCCTGCCTGAAACGCTTTTGGAGAGTGAGCTGTTCGGTCACGAAAAAGGGGCTTTTACCGGAGCCATTGCCCGCAAGCAGGGCCGTTTCCAGCTGGCCCACAAATCATCCATCTTTTTGGATGAGATCGCCGAAATGGCGCCGGCCACCCAGGCCAAGATTTTGCGGGTCTTGCAGGAACGCGAGTTTGAACCCGTGGGCAGCTCGCAGACCTTTAAAGTCGACACCCGAATCATCGCTGCTACCAACAAGAACCTGGAAGAAGAAATTTAAAGTCGACACCCGGATCATCGCTGCCACCAACAAGAATCTGGAAGAAGAAATTAAAGCCGGCCGCTTCCGGGAGGATCTTTACTACCGGATCAACGTGGTCACCCTTGTGGTGCCGCCCATGCGTGAGCGCCGCGAAGATATACTCCTTCTGGCCGATTTTTTTCTCAAACAGTATGCCGAAAAAAATAACCGGCCCATCAAAGGCTTTACGCCCCGGGCCGTGGACCTGCTTATGCGTTACGACTGGCCCGGCAATGTGCGGGAGCTGGAAAACGTCGTGGAGCGGGCGGTGATCATGGCCCGCGGGGATATGATTACGCCGCTGGAATTTCCGGATGTGCTGCAGGATCTGGATGAGGAGGCCAAAGCATCGCCGCTTGCTTTGATGGCCGGCCGCTCTTTGAAGGAAGTCGAAAAGGTAATGATTCTCAGAACACTGGAGGAAACCGGCGGCAATCGCACCCATGCCGCCAGGATATTGGGAATCAGTCGCCGGACATTGCAGTTGAAGTTAAAGGAGTACGGTATCAATCCGTCCTGATCTATACGAAATTTTTTCGCACATAGCCGGCTGATTTTTTAAGTGGCTGCGTAATTTTTACGCATCCACCACATCTCCCAGAAAGCTCTGCCAGAGACATAAAAAAACGTAAATCCAAAAAGACCGCCTCCGGGGATATGAAGCCAAAAAAAGGCCGGAGAAACATACCCTTTAAGCCACATGGCGGCGATGTCGATCAGAACGCCGGCAAACGGCAAAACAACCAATAGGGTTTTCCATTTCAAATCATCAAAATATGTAGCCCGGCCGTTTGACTTGCCTGGCCAGAGATATTTTTTTCAAATTTCTAACTCTATTCACCGGTAAAATTTGAGCCGGCGTACTTTCCGTCAGCATTGAAAAATATGTATACGGCCCGGGGATCGCCTTCAAGACGATGAAATACCACCACCACTTCTTCTTTATTGTTTTTCTGTCGATTTGAAATTGTTACTTTTTCCAGACCGTTTTCCCAGCTTTGATCCAGTTTCCCATTGTCAATCAGCTTGTCATATAACTGAGCGGCCTTTTGCAGGGCCTGCAAATGAGTAAATGCCCCGGTATGTTTACCACCATGACCAAAGGCGGCAACTGCGGCAACGATTATGGTCAAGAGCGTAATCATGGTTATGATCGTTCGGATTCCCTGCTGTTTGATTATCCGATTATCTGTCATTGGAATGACCCTCCCTGATTTTTGGTCTAACGAATCAAGTCAAACCGGTTCTATTTAGGTTTCTTTGAATTTATAGACTGAATCTTAAGCAAACAGTATGCCATATTGTGGTATACTATTGTGACTTTGCTCTTTGCTTTCATTTACTTGTTTTTGGGTACAGGATGATTACTGTCAAAATAGGAGGAAATAGGTATGGGCAATTTGGCAAAAAAAATTACGATGGTATTCGGCGCAGGTTGTTTGGGCGGTCTGGCAAACAGCCTGGCGGTATGGATATTCGGGGTGTATGGGATTACATCGGCCTTCGGTGTGAAAATAGCGCCGCAGCTGAGCGCACCCTGGCTTTATCCCCGTGTCGTCTGGGGAGGAATTTGGGGGTTGCTCTTTTTGCTGCCGCTTATGCAAAAGAGTTTTTTACTCAGGGGCCTGATTTTCAGCCTGGGGCCCACCCTGGTGCAGCTTTTTATTGTCTTTCCCATGAAAGCGAATAAGGGCCTTATGGGTCTTGATCTCGGATCATTGACCCCTTTGGCGGTGATTGTTTTCAATGCCATATGGGGGTTGACAGCAGCCATCTGGTTGCGCTGGACGAATAACCATTCATAATCACAGAGGATTTTGCTTTTTCCATAAACCCGGGCCTTCTGTTTCAATTCTCTTATATTTCGCGCCTTATGAGAACCAGACTGATGATAAAGCAGTAGCCGAAGATGAGGCTACCTGGGAAGATGCGACCTAAACTTTCATTGAGGTTCCGAATGAACTTGTTCCTGCTGTGCGAGAGTTGATTGCAAAAAAAGTGGCTTGACCCTATCTTGCAAAAGTGGCTGCTCCTGTGGCAGGCACCGGAAAATAAAATCATGTTTATTACTATGTTGTCCTAAAATACCCCTTGACTGCTTAACCTCAAGTGGCTATACTATGTATATACATAAGGAGGTGGTTACATGCATACGAAGATTCAAAAATGGGGGAATAGTCAGGGACTACGTCTTGCCAAGAACGTGTTAGAGGATGCTCAGCTTGGAGTTGGTGACGAGGTGGACGTTGCGGTGCGAGACGGCATCATCGTTCTCGCGCCAATCAAAAAAGTCCGCGGGCGGTATCGTCTCGAGGACCTCGTAGCGCAAATTCCCGAAGACTACCTCGCCAGCGAAGTCGATTGGGGAGAGCCGGCCGGTAAGGAGGCATGGTAGATGGCGGTTTATATCCCCAGACAAGGCGACATTATCGCCATCACTTTCGATCCCCAGTCCGGTCATGAACAGAAAGGGCGTCGGCCTGCTCTGGTTGTGAGTAAAGACTTGTTCAATCGTAGCACTGGATTGGCCATTGTTTGTCCTCTAACGAACACAGAATGCGGGTTTCCTTTCCATGTGCCTATTCCGGAAAACAGTACCCTGACGGGATTCGTCATGGTTGAGCAGGTCAAGTCGGTCGACTTCCGTACCCGTCGAGCTAAGCGCATCGAACGTGCCTCAGATGAACTGCTGGCAAACGCGCTTTCAATATTAGATGCCTGCATTTACTAACTGTTCAACTATAGATTCGATAAAGACACCCAATAAAAAAAATAAAGAGCATAATAATGTTATATTTATCTTTCGCTACCGATAATTTACGAATTCCTGTCACTAATTTCACTAAACAAAAAGAATTCTAAGCTATAAAAGCTGGGAGAGAAATGTTTTCGCCGCAACCAGAACCGGAATAAATCAAGGGCTACGATTCCAGCGTTAGGCTTTTTCTCGTCTCTGTAAATAGAAATACAAAAAGAATCCTCCGGCGATCATCAGCGAGCAGAGGATTTGTCCCATGGAAAAGGAGAGAAAAACGAAGCCGATGTGGGCATCGGGTTCGCGGAAGTATTCGATAAAAAACCGTACCGTGCCGTAGCCGATCAGATAAAGGGCCAGCATGGCGCCTTTGGGGATTTTGACCCTGCGGATGCCCCACAGAACGACAAACAGAAAAATTCCTTCAAAAAAGGCTTCATACAGCTGGGAGGGGTGCCTGAGTTCTCCGGCTTTTGCCATGGGAAAATACATGCCGATGGAGGATGTCGTCACCCGCCCGAATAACTCGCCGTTGATGAAATTTCCCAGGCGTCCGAAGGTGTATCCCAACGGGATCGCCGGTAGGTATAAATCGACCACGCTCCACCAGTCCAGTTTGGCCTTGCGGATATAGAGCCAGGAGACCAGGGTCATACCGATCAGCCCGCCGTGGTAAGACATGCCGGAGATCCCGGTAAAGGTCATACCGTTTGAAAATGAAAAGGGTAGAATGATTTCAAGGGGGTGCTTGAGATAGTAGGACAGGTTGTAAAACAGCACATAGCCCAGCCGGGCTCCGATCACCAGGCCCAGGATCATGTAAGTCGACAGATCTTTTATCTGATCGGCGGTGATCTCGAATCGGTCCTCACGTTTGACCCGGTATAGAACCAGAAAAAAGGTGATGGCAAAGGCGACGATATACATCAACCCGTAATACTGAAGCTTGAACGAGCCGATTTCAAAAATAACGGGGTCGATATTTTGCGGTAAGTGCTGCCACCAGCTCCAAAATTCTTCCATATTTTGGTTTTGCTCCTTAAGATTTAACAAATATTCCGCTTAAATTTACTTTAAGGATAATTTGTAATATCAGATCCGTCAACCAAAACCAAAAGTAAAAAACATAAATTAATGGCCCGGTTCCGACAGGAACCGGGCCTTTAATTTATTATAACTCAATTCCCAGCCGTTCCCAGACGGACTCACCATCCTTGATTTCCGCGGCTTTCAAGTGCGGAAAAGTTGTGATGAGAAACCAGGCCAGGGGCAGGACCCCTAACACGATGATGATGGTGTCAGGAATGGCGCGAAAGGTCCCGAGCCAGACGACTGCGTCCTTCTCGAAGAAATCCGCACTCCTGGCCACCCAGTAGTCCTCTTTAAAAGCGATCCAGGTCTGCATGAGCCCGACCGGCAGCAGGGTGCCAAAGGCCATCAGAAACAGCCCGCCGTTGAGCCCCCAGAACGACAGTTTCAGGATGCCGTCCTTCCAGTGGGCCTTGTCCACCATGCCGCGCCAGGAGAACAGCAGCAGGGCGACGGAAAGCATGCCGTAGGTCCCGAACATAGCCGTGTGGCCGTGGTGCATGGTCAGGTAGGTCCCGTGCTCGTAGAAATTGATAATGGGCAGATTGATCACGAAGCCGAAGATACCGGCCCCCAGAAAATTCCAGAACGATGCGGCCACCAGAAAATACATGGGCCATTTGTAGCTGAACTCCCGGCCTTCCTTGCGGATACCCCGATATTCCATCAGCCCTCGAACCACCAGTGTCAAAAGCGGGATGGGCTCCATGGAGGAGAAGATGGCCCCCCAGCCAACCCAGAAAGCCGCGCCGCCGTACCAGTAAAAGTGATGGGCGGTTCCGATGATACCGCTTAAAAAAGTAAGGGCCGCGGTAAAATAGGCCACCCTTAAGGCTGACTTGGCCGTGGCCAGTCCCATGGTCACCATCAGCAGGGCGATGACCGCAATACCGAAGAACTCAAAAATGCTTTCCACCCAGAGGTGGACCACAAACCAGCGCCAGTAGACCGCCATGGTCAGGTGGGATCCACGGCCGTAAAAAAGCCCGAAGCCGTAAAAGGCCACTACCAGGACGGCGCTGAACACGTAAAACCAGATCAAGGCGCTGAATTCATCCTTGTGGGCTTTCAGATGCTTGCCGACGGCCCGGTACACGATCACCAGCCAGAAAATCAGGCCGCCGAACAGCAGGATCTGCCAGAGGCGTCCTAATTCAAGAAATTCCCATCCCTGATGGCCGAGCCAGAACCACCAATCGCCCAGCAGGCCCTTGATGCCTAAAACTTCTCCGGTAAGGCTTCCCACCGCTACCAGCAGGACGGCGCCGAAAAGTATCAGGACGAGCACCCCCTGTTTGGCCGGTTCTTTGCCCCCGATGATGGGCGCCAGGTAGATGGCGGACGCCATCCAGGTGGTGGCAATCCAGAAAATCATCAGCTGCAAATGCCAGGTCTTGGCCCAGGTGTAGGGAATGAAATCGGCTACAAATTGGACGAAAAAACTGCCCGGATGAATCGTGTAATGGGCCAGCAATCCCCCCATGGTCGTCTGGAGCAGAAACAGCAGAATGACCACCACAAAAAATTTGGCGGCGTGAAGCTGACTCCGGGTCAGGGGCATTTCGATCAGCTTTTCGGCCAGGGCCACCCCTTTGGGTTCGCCGTACCATAAGCCATAGCGATGGATCCAGAAGACGAACAGGCCCAGGACCAGAAGCAGGGCCACGATACCGGCGATGGAGTAGAAGTAGGTTTCCGTACTGGCAACATTGCCCACTCTTTTGTCGGGCGGCCAGTTGTTGGTGTAGGAGTAGTCGGTTCCCGGGCGAAGGGTTGAGGCGACCCAGGCGGTCCAGAAGAAAAAGCGCGAGATTTCAATTCGCTGATTCTCATCCTTGATGGTTCCGGGTAAGAAACCATAGCGCTGCTCGCCCTCTTTAAAGAGTTTATCCCAGTGCTGTTTAACTCTTTTGAGACCTTCGACCTGGGCAGTGGTCAACGTCAGGGTGTCTTTGGCCGCGTCATAACGATTGGGCTTTATCTCGTGTTTGGTTTTGACATCGATGATTCCCTTTTGAAGGTCATCCAGGTCGTTATAAGGTTTGCCATAGTCTTTTTGGGCCAGATAATCACCTATCGCCTCAGCTATGATATGCAGGGAGGCGGCGGAGAATTCCGGCCCTCTCTGGGACCCGTGACCCCAGACCGCCCCGTGATCCATAAGGCCGTAGCGTTGATAGACGTTCTGGCCGGCAATGATGTTCGCTTTTTCGAACAGGACCTTGCCGTCGGGACCAACCACTTTTCCCGGATAGGGCGCAAGGTCCTTTTTCATGGCGATGCCGCCGCCAAGCAGAACAGCCATGGCCACCACGAAACATAGAATAGCGGCCCATTTAAGGGTTTTAAGAGACATGCGGTACCTCCTCTATATATAGGGTTAAAGTATCCCGGACCGGCTAAAAGGCCCGGGTTATCTGAATCTCGCGGGCTGCGCGCCGTCCATAATGTATTGAGAAATTTTTCGGATGAAGGCAAGCCCCGGATAGGAGAAAATGATTACCCCTTTGCGCGGCGTTATACCGGTTGTCATAAATATGTTCCGTTTGAACCACTGATATCGGAACGTTATTCTGACAAACACTCTAATTGAGATTTTTCCCTGATTTCCCCTGTAAAGCATGTATGCGTCGAACAAAAGAAGATAAAAGCTATATTTGGCGGTGGTCTTTGACTTCTCCTCTTACGGCATTAGGTCTGACTCATTGGTCTACAGCTTGCTTCAAGCCAAGTAAATAGGGCAAAATACCTAAATTGGGATAAAAAAGACCTTATTTATTGGTTTTTTTCATATCATCTACCTGTGATTAAACAGGCTATTTTAATATCGCCAATTATACCCGGCAACGCCTTGACTTAAGTCAAAATGATCTTCAGAAAAAAAATAAAAATGCACAGGCAGGCTAAAAATAAAAATGCACAGGCAGGCTATGCTGTTTCAATTAGGTTGAATTTTCAAGCTGTTAGATCCGGTCAATCATTTTTTAGTTGATATCTATACCAGGTATGAAATACTAGAAGCTGTCTCAAAAATGCTTCTTAATTGAACGAACAAAAAAGATTTGGAGGAAAAATCGTGTTTAGTTCGCAGGAGCGACAATCAAATTCTGGCCTGTTAATCATGCGTCTGGGACTGGCAGCCGTTCTTTTGATTCATTCCCTGCCCAAATTGTTCGCGGGGTTCCACAGCTGGCAGAGTGTCGGAACGACCCTGGGTTTTATCAACGTGGGCCTGCCGACGGAGGTTTTAGGGTTTAGCATGCTGCTTCTGGAAGCATTGGGGGCGGTGAGTTTGATGTTC
>JAFDDW010000098.1 GCA_019310665.1 Deltaproteobacteria bacterium | reverse complement strand
TAACAAATACTACAATTCAAACCTACCGAAACACCCGGTTGTCTAAAAAGCTGAATTCCTGCCTGGTTGAATCCACGACCCCCGGATCGATTTCAGCCGTTACGACCTCCTCCTTTTCACCGCCTTCGGCAACCACCTGCCCCAGTGGATCGACGATCATGCTGTGGCCGGCATAACGCTTGCCGGTATTGACACCTGCGCAATTGCATGAAATTAGAAAGGCCAGGTTTTCATGGGCCCTGGCGCGGTTGAAAAGCCTCCAGGCATCCAGACGCGCCATGGGCCAGGCCGAAGGAATAAGAAAGAACTTCGCCCCCTTGTCGACCATCCGTCGAAAAAGCTCCGGAAAACGCAAATCATAACAGGTTGAAAATCCGCTCGGCCCCCAGGGCGTATCGCTAACGACAACATCCTCACCGGCCGTTAAAATTTTTCTTTCCTCCGACTGGTAGCCGAACAGGTGAATTTTGCGATAGCGCGCGGCAATGTTTCCGTCCGTATCCAGCAGAAGTGAAGTGTTGTATAACTGTCCCCTGTCATTTTCAACAAAGCTGCCCATTAAAATGTGGCATTTTCTTTCACGTGCCTTTTTTCTGAAGATTTCTATGGTTGCACCGTCTACCGGTTCACTTTCATCCCGATAACGGCTAAACGAAAAATATCCACAGGGCCATATTTCCGGCAAAAGGATGAGATCGCTATCCGGCAACCCGTCAAGGATATGGAGGGCATGCGTTACATTTCTATCTTTGGATCGATCAATAATTTCCAGCTGTATGCTTGAAATCTTCATGCTGTCTCCCTAAATTGAAAATAGTGCACAATCGGATCCGGCAAACACAGCACCATACTTCAGACCCTGATTCAGGTCAAATATCTTTTGGATTGTTTCACATCGCAATTGACTTTAATTATTGAATCCACTATTTTCGATTTCGATCGGTTCTATGGTCTTATAAATCTATCCAGTAGGAGGGAGAAAACATTATATGAGTGAGAACGCCCAATTTAAAGTTGAAATAATAGAGCATGTGGCCTGGTTGACATTGAACCGTCCGGAAAAACGTAACACCATGGGCACTGTCTTTTTTAAAGAGCTCTCAGAGCATCTCGAAAATTTCGACCAGGATGCCTCCGTTCGGGTGGTGGTGATCAAGGCCGAGGGTAAAAGTTTTACGGCTGGTACCGATCTGGAGGAAGCCGGATCATTGCTCAGCGGACAAGCCGCCGATCAGCGCGAAACCACGCGCCGAAATATCATGCAACTCCAGGAAGGCTTGACCAAAATTGAACGCTGCGGCAAACCGGTAATTGCCGCCGTTCACAGCCATTGCATCGGCGGCGGGATTGACCTGATCAGTGCCTGCGATATCCGCCTGGCCACCACTGATGCCGTTTTCAGTATCAGGGAAACCCCCATGGGCATTATTGCCGATCTGGGCACTTTGCAGCGTCTGCCTTTCATCATCGGACATGGCTGGTTCAGGGAACTGGCGTTGACCGGCCGTAATTTCAGCGCCCAAGAGGCGCTGCAGATGGGTCTGATTACGCGAATATGTGAAGACCGGGAAGCGTTATATGCAGAAGCGAGAAAGCTTGCCGACCAGGTTGCTGCTTGCCCGCCGTTGACGGTACAGGGAACAAAACAGGTCATCCTGTACAGCCGGGATAACGGGGTTGATGCCGGCCTGCAGTACGTCGCCCAGAAAAACGCAGCCGCCTTACCCTCGGAGGATGTCGTTGAAGCAGTGACCGCTTTTATGGAAAAGAGAAAACCGGTGTTTAAAGGAAAATAGCGCCAGCAAAAGCTGGCGGATCATCCCACTTTGTGCGAGATTTGAGGACCTCAGCCCGCGGCGGATTGAGGATCGCACCTGCGGTGCTTGAGGTTTAAGGCAATGTTTCTGCAATCTCCCATGTTAGGATATGATCCTTTTTTGCCTCTAACCTAAAGCGAAGCGCTCCTCGAGTGAAACGCTCTACTATCATAGTGATCAACAACAGGAAGGGGAAAACGATGTCAAAACTTGGTTCACTGTCCGGTATAACTGTTATCGACCTCTCCCGTCTCCTACCCGGCCCCTACTGCTCGATGATTCTGGCAGATCACGGCGCCCGGGTCATCGCCGTCGAAAGCAAACGTTTTCTAGCCGACGGGCTCTTTTTTAATATCATCAACCGCAATAAAGAGCACATGTCGCTGAATCTGAAAACCGAACAGGGCCGGGAAATCTTTTTCCGTCTGATTCAGATGGCCGATGTCGTCCTGGAAGGTTTTCGGCCGGGTGTTGTCGACAAACTCGGGGTTGGTTATGAGTCTGTTTGCAAGGTCAACCCGAAGATTATCTACTGCTCGATTACCGGATACGGTCAAAACGGCCCGTTTCGCGACCGTGTCGGACACGATGCCAATTACCTCAGCTATGCCGGCGTTCTCGATCTCATCGGCGAAAAGGATCATCCCCCTGCCATACCAGGGGTTCAAATTGCCGACATTGCCGGTGGCGGCATGAATGCCGCCATTGGCATTCTGCTGGCCCTTTTCGCGCGGGAAAAAACCGGCCAGGGACAATATATCGATATCTCGATGACCGACGGCATGGTGGGGTTTCTTCCCGCCGTCCTGTTTTTCCGTCAGCTTACCGGGCAGGAACCCAGGCGGGCCGATGGGTTTCTTTCCCATCGCTATGCCTGTTACAACACCTATGAAACTGCCGACGGGCAATACCTCTCCATCGGTGCGGTCGAAAACCGCTTCTGGAAGCAGCTTTGCGATATCCTCGAAGTGCCTGGATACGCTGAATTACAGTATGATGACCAACACCGCGAAGAAATTCTAACCTTCATGCGCCAAACTTTTAAACAAAAGACCCTGGACCAATGGGATGCCATTCTGGCCGATCATGATATTTGCTGGGGACGTATCCAATCGCTATCCGAAGTGCTGGAAGACCCCCTTTTTCAGCAACGCGGGATGGTGGTCAAAATTAAAGGCAACGATGGAAACACTTCGAAAACCCTTGGCGTTCCGGTCAAATTGAGCGCAACCCCGGGGTCGGTCCGCACACCGCCGGTCGAATTTGGTGAAAGCACCACTGCCATACTCCGGGAGTTGGGATACGAGGAAGAACAAATCAAAGCGTTTGCGGAAAAAGAAGTATTTTAGTACCTGAATTTTAGAGCAACAATCATCGCTGAAAGTCCATTGCGATAACTGGATCTCGAACTTCACTGAGGGCTAGTTGCATGCAAAATTCAGGTAGTACATTAGTCCGCCTCAGGCGGATTGTGCATTTTGTGGCAAAAAATATACATTGGGCTATTTTCCCTATTTTCAAATGATTGAATATTCAATCTTCAATTCCGGCTTGTCCGGGTTAGGATATTAAAACGACGATTTCAGTATCGTTAAGGCCAGGTGGTCCGCGGCATCTTCAGCCCGGTCAGAAACTTCTACAATCACATCCAGGCAAAGCTTCAGATGGAGTTTGTGGCTGTAGTCTTGATCGGATATAAAGATGGCTTTGGTTAGATCCCATTCCAGTTTATCAACTTCGGACTCATGGAGGCCGACTTCTTTGGCATGCTGGCGGGCGACCTCGATCGGACATTCCCCTTTTAAGAAACACAGGACCGCTTCTTTAAGCGGAATAGAAGTGTCCAGGGATTTTTTGGTGGCTTCCCAAAAGGGCGGTTTTAAATCACCCGGGATAACAGGGCGCTGATTTAGAAAAAAATCGCAGCAGGCTTCACCGGCATTGGCCACCTTGTCAATGCTTTCGACCAATTTATAGATATCCTCCCGCAACAGCGGTAAGTAAGCACCCGAATATAATTTATCCCGAATTCCATAACGGATCAAATCGGCTTCCGATTCAAGCTCCCTCGTTTTACGGGCCAATACTTTCGCATCTTGGATCTTGTCGTTGATATAAGACTGAATTGCATTTTCGGCAGTTAAAAGACACTCTTCCGCCACGTCAAGGTATTTTATGATCATCCCGATGACTTCTTTTTCCTTTTTAAAAATCATGTATTGGCTCCTTTTGATTTTTCCAGCATGTTCTTTAAAAAAACAGGTTAAGTAGATTGTAAATGGTATATGCCGAAAGCGCCGCAAGAGAAGGCGTCAAAACCCATCCGATTAAAATGGTCCAAATCGTTTTTTGACTGATTGATCTTGCACCTTTGACAAGTCCGACACCGACCACCGCACCGACTATGGCGGAAGAAGTAGATACCGGTATTCCGTATATAGAGAAAAGGTGCATCCCAAAAGCAGAGGCGATTTGAGCGACAAATGCGCCCGGGATATCGAGGGGCGTTATTCCTTTGCCGACGGTGTCGGCCACCCTTCTACCGTAGGTAATTGCCCCTACTGCAATCGCAGCCCCACCGATGGCAAGCAGCACTGTGGGGTGAATAATACCCAAATTGGCAATCGGGCCCACCGCATTGCCGGCATTGTTGGCCCCCATGGAATAGGCCACGTAACAACCCGATAAAATAGCCAGCCAACCTATAGCATTCTGAACTAAAATATTTCTGCTTACGATTCTATGCAACAGCCGGGTAAGCAAATGATAAAGGACGAAAGCAAGCACCATTACCAGTATAGGACATATCACCCAGCTTTCGGCGATGCGTATTAATTTTGCATAATCGATGTTGGCATCAAGCGCCAGGCCGATACCCATAACACCGCCTACGATCGCCTGGGAAGTAGAGGTTGGAATTCTAAAAAAAGTGGCCAGGGTCACAAAAATACCGGAACAGATCAAGGCCACAAAAACGGCTAAAATGTTGAGCTCATCCTTGACGATCCCTTTCCCGACGGTATCCATGACATGGTGCCCCTGCAGCAAGCCACCCAGTACTGCGAATATGGCTACGAGGATCGCCGCGCGCCTGAAAGGAAGCAATCCGCAGCCCACAGTGGTCCCGATGCAGTTGGCCGTATCATTGGCGCCGATATTCCAACCGACATAAGAACCGGCTGCCAGCAAAAATGGGATAACTAAAAACTCGATGGCAAATTACCTCGTCTTTACAGAATTTAAGTACCCGCTAATGGCTAACGCTCAGATAACGTAGGCTGCGCTTTTGCGGAAGATACTGATTTTATACACATTACAGGAGAATAAGTCAAAATAATAATTAATATATTATTAATGACTAAAAGTAATAAATCAGGTTTTGCCGGTTTGCCCGTTACCAGTTAGCCCGAAAAAATAGGATTTTCCAAATTGAACCGGCAAACGGGCCAACAGGCTCAACGGGCAAACGGTTTCAACGTGAGCATTTAAAACCTTGGAACCCTGAACCTTTGAACCCCATTTCCTAAACCTCTGAACCTGACTACTAATACACCTTACGGCGCGAGAAGCCTTTCCCAATCACATTAAACGTGTTTTCGGTGATAAAAAATGCATCGGCATCGACAGTGAAGACCGCTTCCTCCAGACGTTTGAGCTGATAATTGTTGACCACCGTCAGAATGACTTTTTTGCGCCGTCCGGTATAGGCGCCGCGGCCATACAGAAAGGTACTGCCCCTCTGAAGTTTTTTTAGGATGGCCTTGGCGATGGATTCAGACCGGTCGGAAATAATAATGACCATCTTGCGCTGGCTGAACATGCTGAGAAAATAATCCGCCACCTGGGAGACAACAAACGCCAGGATAAGAGAATAAAGAATAACATCGATATCCAGTAGACCTAAACTGAGGCTGAAGAGAACCAGATTGAAATAAAAATAGAACCTGCCGATCCGGACATTGAATTTCTTGTTGAGAATAACTGCGATGATATCCGATCCGCCGGCCGATCCAAAAGAATGAAGGTAGGTCCCAGCGCCCGCGCCTATGAGAACACCGGCGGCCAGGGCCGCCAGCAACCGGTCATGGATGGGAATTGTAAACGGTATTAGATCGATGGCCAGGGTGACCGTCACCATACCAAACAGGCTGTAAAAAAAGAACCGCCGGCTGAGAAGAATCCAACCGACGACAAACAGCGGAATATTCAGCACAAAATACCACATGCCGGGCGATAATCCGCCGAATACATAGTAGATCAGCAGGCTGAGGCCCGAAAAACCGCCGGTGATCAAACCGTTGGGAATGGCAATCGATTTGATACCGATGGATAAAACAATGGAACCCATGCTGAGAAGGACAAGATTCCAGGTAACCGAATAAAAAATGTTGGGTTTTTTTTGAGTCATATTCATTCTCTCATATTTTTGCTACTCCCACAAACACGATCCGAATTCGCTGTAAACAATAAGACCAAAATTAAGATATGCAACCTAATACTTCTTCCCGGCTTCAACCTCTCCGATAGCCTGATCGATAATATCAATGGCCCGATCCATTTCCGCCCGGGTAATCACCAGCGCCGGTCTCAGGGTCAACACATTGCCTTCTATGGTTTTAGTGGATAGCCCCTTTTCCAAGCATTTAAACATGATGATCTCGGCCTCATCCACCGCCCGTTCTTTGGTTTTTTCATTGCTGACAAGGTCGATGCCGATATGTAATCCCAAGCCGGCAACGTGCCCGATCAAATGATGCTTTTCTTTGAGCTCGTTTAAACGCTGAAGTGTATAATCACCAAGTTCGGCGGCATGCTCATGGAGGTTGTTTTCTTCAATATAATTTATCTCTGCCAGTGCCGCTGCTGAACATAATGCATTTTTTTCGTGGGTATAATGACCGATGGATCGATGCCGGCAGATGTTATATTTCTCGTGGGTGACAATTCCGGCAAAAGGCAGCAGTCGCAGTCCACCTCCCATGGATTTACCCAGAACCAGAATATCGGGTGTTACAAAATGCTCGCAGGCAAACAGTTTTCCGGTGCGGCCGAAGCCCTCGATAATTTCATCAAAAATTAGCAGGGCCCCATAGTTTTCGCACAGCTCTTTAACACCCTGCCAGTATCTGCGGGACGGCACCACCGGCGTGGCGGATATGGGCTCTCCGATGACAGCCGCCATCTCAGGCGCTCGCTTTAAAACCAGTTCCATCTGACGCAAGCATTCCGCGTCGACTTCCTCTTCGGATGTAAATCCCCAGGGATTGCGATAATAATTGGGAAATTCTGCATGATAGGCACCCGGAACCATGGGGCCGAATCCGCCGCTGAAATGCTCTTCGCCACCGATGCTGGCAGCGCCCCGGCCGGCACCATGAAATGAATCCCAGAAAGAAATGGTCTTGAAGCGACCGGTAACCTGTTTGGCCAGCATCAGGGCCATCTCAATGGCTTCCGAACCTCCCGGACAAAAAAGAGAGCGGCAAAGACCCCCGGGTGTAATTTCTGCCAGTTTCTTGGCCAGTTCAATGGCAGGAATGTTCGTGTAGCGGCGCGGGCAAAAAGTCAAGTCTTCATCCAGCTGCTTCTTTACGGCCTCGATGACAGCCGGATTGTTGAAACCGGCATTGTGGACACCATTGCCGTGCATATCGATATATTTTTTGCCGTTTAAATCTTGAATATAAATTCCACGGGCTTTGGAAAGCACATTCAACACCGGTGTCGACAGGCTCTGGTGTAAAAAATATTTTTTGTCTTCATCAAACCACTTCTTGGACGCGTCTTTTAAATTCCGTTCCCAGTATTTTTGACGGTCGGCGGTGGTGTTGACGTCTCCCTGCTCACGCTCAATGCGCTTGTTTTTAGTTCGATCCTGGCTATCCATTTCTTATCCTCCGGACTTGTTCAGCAAAGCTTTATTCCGAATTCCCCCTTAGATCAAGCAAAAAAAATAATAGGAAATATTACCAAAGCAGGTTATATCTAAACTGAGCGGTTCCAGGTTCAGGGTTCAAGGTTCAAAGGTTATAACCGATTGACACTGCTCGCAATATTAATCAAAATCTGGTATACCCGTCATACCCCATTGGGTGAAACGGATTTATAACCGGATGAAGACACGATCCCTTTAATACGTGCTGTCTGGGGTTTTTCAACCCGGAACGTTGCTTGTGGGGCCGAAGCCCAAAGCCCGAAGGGCGGAGCCCCAAACCCTGAACCGCTCAACCTAGGCTATAGTATGGCCACAATTTTATACCGCTTTGCATAATTTTATGCCGGAATACGGAATCGCGGCATAAGTGGTTGTAGAAAAAAACGTTTGAATAACGGAACGTTTTTTTGACAACCTCTATAGCACCAACCGCCAACGACTTGATCAAGGGAGAGATTATGGCACGGCTCCACAAATCAGAGGGTGATATTAACATTTCCCCCCGACGCGAAAAATGGCAAAAGGAGCATATCGACGCTGAAAGCCAATCACTGCTGGATGAAGACGCCCGTTATTTTTTAAAACAATCGCTGTCCACACCCTGCTTGAACATCATGCGCGCCTGTGACGGCATTTATATCGAAGATCTGCAG
>JAFDDW010000097.1 GCA_019310665.1 Deltaproteobacteria bacterium | reverse complement strand
TCGGCGGCATAGTCCTTCATGGCCTTGGTGACCATTTCAGCCACATTGCAGTATTTTTTGACAAACTTGGGGGTGAAGGCCTGGAACTGGCCGATGGTATCGGAGACGATTAATAGCTGGCCGTCGCAATGGGGCCCGGCACCGATGGACAGAACCGGAATATTCAGGGTCGCGGTGATGTATTTGCCCACTTCCGGCGGAATGGCTTCCAGCAGAATCATCTGGGCACCGGCTTCCTGAACCGCCAGGGCGTCTTCCACCACCAGTTTCGCTGTTTCAGCCGTGCGGCCCTGGGCTTTGTGCCCGCCCAGTTGGCCCGAAGACTGGGGGGTGAGTCCGATGTGACCCATCACAACGATTCCGGCCTCAACGATGGCTTTAATCTGGGGTGCGATGCGCACCCCGCCCTCAAGTTTAATGGCGTCGCAGTCAGCTTCCTTTAAGAAACGGCCTGAATTTTCGACGGCTTTTTCAAGGGAAGACTGGTAGCTCATAAACGGCATGTCACCGATGACAAAGGTGTTCGGCGCGCCGCGGCGAACCGCATCGGCATGATAGATCATCTGATCCATCACCACCGGGATGGTTCCCTTGTAGCCATAGACGCACATTCCCAGAGAATCTCCCACTAGAAGCATGTCCAGCCCGGCATCTTCGGCAAACTGGGCCGTCGGGAAATCGTAGGCAGTCAGGAAGGTGATTTTGTCACCTTTTTTCTTCATTTCATGGAAATCAAGCACACTTTTTTTCTTGGCCATGATAGGTTCTCCTTTCTAAATATGTCATTCTTCCTCAGCTTCATCCAGGGGATAGCCGTTAGCGTTTTTGATTTCGGAAAAAACCAGAAACGTCTCTGTCTTTCCAACCCCCGGCATGGAGGCGATACGCTCTTTGACGAGGATGCCCAGCTGTTTGAGATTTTTAGCGACGACGTGAAGAATATAATCGAAGCGGCCGGTGACATGATAACAGACCAGAATATTGGGGATGGATTTTACGGCCTCTTCAAAGGGCCGGATGGTTTGGGTGGAATGCTGGCCAAGGGAGACCGAGATCATGGCCTGCACGGTTAGCCCCAGTTTTTCAGGGTTGATAACGGCTTTAAAACCGCTGAAATAACCGCGTTCCTCCAGCCGGCGCACCCGTTCCAGCATGGTGGACGGGGCCACGCCCAGGTCTCGGGCCAGATCGGCATTTTTAACCCTGGCGTCCAGCTGGAAGGCCTTCAGTATTTTTCGATCAAGTTTATCCATTTCTATTGGATTAAATTCGTTATTAGACATAATTATATGAATTAAATTCGTATGTCAAACAAATTATCCGCATATTATTTGATCTTGGGATTTAATGTTTTATAAAACATTTTGACATAGCCCGGAATAATATCTACAAATGGATATGATGCCGGAAAAGAAAACCACTAAACAGTTGCTGGAAGAAGCCTTAAAGGATCAAAAGCGCACCCCCCTCTATAATCCTAAGGCCCTGGACGAGCTCAAGCAGGTTTTCAATAAATGGCAGCAGGAAAGCGTGCAGCCGGCGGATCGGGAAAACTGGCAGACCATCCCACAGATGGTGCTGGGATCCGGCACTCCCCGGGACCTGCTTTATACGCCTTTAAATAATCCGAACTTCGATTATGGCATTGATCTGGGCAATTCCGGCCAGCCGCCCTTTACCCGCGGTGTGCATGCCAACATGTACCGGGGACGATCCTTTACCCGGCGGCAGCTGGCCGGCTACGGCGGACCCGAAGATACCAACGAGCGTATCAAATTCCTGCTGGACCACGGCGCCACCGGCATTTCCATTATCTTTGATTTGCCCACCATCCAGATGTACGACTCCGACGACCCGGTTTCCACCGGGCAGGTCGGCATGTCCGGAGTGGCCATTGATTCAGTGGAGGACATGGACCTGCTGTTTAAAGACATCGCCCTGGACGAGGTCACGGTATCACTGGTTTCTCACTACCCGTCCAATTCGGCCATATTGTTTCCCATGTACCTGGCCCTGGCCAAACGGCGCGGCATCCCCTGGGACAAGCTCAAAGGCAGCATCCAGAACGACATAACCTTAGAGGAGGTTGTACGCAGCGGACCGGAGTACATTCCCCCGCAGGACTGTTTCCGGATCCAATGCGACAACATCGAGTTTATCCGCAAAGAGGTGCCGCTGTGGAACTTTATGACCATTAACGGTTATAACCTGCGTGAATTCGGGACCTCCGCCGTTACCGAAATGGCCGTGGCTCTGGCCAACGCCATTGAAACCCTGGAAACCCTCCAGGATCGCGGCCACGATGCCGACTGGCTGGGCCGCCGGCTGGCTTTTTTCTGGTCCATCGGAAACGATTTTTTTGAAGAAGCGGCTCGCATCCGGGCCGTGCGTCGGCTCTGGCACCGTATCATGAAACACCGCTTCGGGGCCGAGGATCCCCGGTCCACCTGGATGCGCTGCCACGTTCAGACGTCCGGGGTCTCCTTAACCCGCCAGGAACCATTGAACAACGTGGTGCGGGCCGGCTATCATGCCCTGGCCGCGGTGCTGGGAGGGGTGCAGTCCCTGCATGTGGACTCCTTTGACGAGGCCTATTCGGTGCCCACCGAGGAGGCCGCCCTGCTTTCCCTGCGCACCCAGCAAATCCTGCAGGAGGAGACCGGTGTCACCCAGGTGGCGGACCCGCTGGGCGGATCCTTTTACGTGGAAGCTCTCACCTACGAGATGGAAGGACGCATTCTGGCTGAACTGGACGAGATCGAAACCCTGGGCGGCTATGTGGCCACCATAAAAGATGGCTGGATCCATCGAAAAATTTCAAATTATTTCCGCAAAGAACGCGAGCTGGTGGAAAGTGGCCAGACCCGGGTGGTGGCCGAAAATGTTTACCAGTCCAAAGCCGAGCTGCCGCCGATCAACGTCTTTCGCTATCCAGAGGGTGCGAGCCAGAGGCAAAAGCGGCGTCTGGAGCAGCTCCGGGAAAACCGGGATAATCAGAAAGTCAGCGCGGCTTTGGCTCAACTGGAAAAGGCCTGCCGCAGCGGAACCAACATCCTGCCCCTGGCAGTGGCCTGTGCCGATGTGGGCTGCAGCGAAGGTGAGCTGTTTGTCGTATTTAAAAAAGCCTTCGGTCTCTGGAAGCCGCCGGCGCTGTGGTAAGTTTTTAAGCCGAAAAAGCCGGCTTAAAAACTATAATTATTGTTCTAAAATTCAGTATGAAAACGGAAAAAAAATGAGCCGGAAGACAAAAGTGCTGTTGGCCAAACTGGGCTTGGATGTTCATAACCGTGGCCTGGTTACCGTGGCCATGGAGTTGCGCGATGAAGGAATGGAGGTGATCTATCTGGGCAATTGCCTGCCCGATGAGATCATCGCCACCGCCATACAGGAGCAGGTCGATGTCATCGGGGTGAGCTCCCTGGGGGGCGCCCATTTGAGTCTGGGAAGCCTGCTGATGCAAAAAGCCGAACAAAAGGGTTTCAAAGAGGAACTGGTATTTCTAATCGGGGGTGTTTTTTCTCCGGAAGATGCCGAGGCGCTTGCAAAAATAGGCTTTGACGGTGTCTACCCGCCGGGCTCCTCCCGGGCAACCATTGTCAGTGGGCTGAAAGCGGCCCTGTCGAAAAAGCAAGCAGTTGATAGCTCACAGTTGAAAGATAGAAGATAAGAAGGTAAGAAGGTGAGAAGATAAGATCCTCTGACATACCGTTCTATCTTATCTTCTAACCTTCTCTTAGCTAAACTATTTAACTAATTCTGGTCACTCGTCCTTTCTGCTAAGAGCTGTGAGCTTTGGCTGCCTTTTGAGCATATTTATTCATCAATTATTGAAAACCGAGTAATCGCAACTGGCTTTTATCGCAAAATTTGGGAGGTTGAACATGGAAAAATGGCCGCCGGTCTATGACGCCAGCTATCACCCCCAACCTGATTCGCCATACTGGTTTGTCGAAATTGAAACCATGGATCCGGAGCAACGGGAGCAAACCATTATATTGCCCAAGCTTCAGCAGCAGTTGAAATATGCCTATGCCCACTCCGGGCTTTATCGTAAAAAATGGGATGCGGCCGGGGTGAAACCGGAAGATATTCGCTCGCTGGATGATTTTGAGGCCATTCCGATTCTGACCAAAGATGATCTGCGCGCCGATCAGGCCGAACATCCTCCCTTTGGCAGTAACCTGTGCGTTTCTTACAATGAAATGGCCCGGGTGCACGGCACGTCGGGCACCACCGGCAATCCAACTGCCTTTGGCGTCAGCAAGGGCGATATCCAGCGTATCGCTGAAACCCACGCCCGGGTCATGTGGGCCATGGGTGTGCGCCCCGATGATATCGTCTTTATCGGTTCATTTTTCAGCCTTTACTGGGGCAGCTGGGGGACCATGCTGGGCACCGAGCGTCTGGGGGCGACGGCTTTTCCTTTCGGGGCCGGTGTTCCCGGGCAATCCGAACGGGCCATCGAGTGGATGGTCAATGTGAAACCCACCGTGTTTTACGGTACACCGTCCTACAGCCTGTACATCGCCGAAAAGGCCAAGGCCATGGGATACGACCCGGCAAAGGATTTTAATTTCCGAATCCTCTT
This sequence comes from Deltaproteobacteria bacterium, assembly GCA_019310665.1. Taxonomy (GTDB): domain Bacteria; phylum Desulfobacterota; class Desulfobacteria; order Desulfobacterales; family JAFDCJ01; genus JAFDCJ01. Next base: position 2,318 of record JAFDDW010000097.1, on the reverse strand, counting down.
TTTTTCCGGGGAGCCCGGCGCGGGCGTGCCGTCGACTCGCAAGCGCATCGAGGAAACCTACGATGCCGTCTGCCTGGACTCCGGATCCACCGGCGAAATGGCGCCCTGGATGACCGATGGTGAGTGCTCCCGGCGCCAGGGTATGCACCTGTGGCAGGACGTGGTTTATGCCGAACTTGTGGACCCGGAAACCAAAAAGCGGGTGCCCTACGGAGAGGAAGGGGTGACGGTTTACACCCATCTGGAGCGCAACTCTCAGCCCATGATCCGTTTCTGGGCCGGTGATTTAAGTCGCTGGGTGATTGATCCCTGTCCCTGCGGCCGCACCTACCCGCGATTCCCCCAGGGCATTTACGGTCGGGCCGACGACATGTTCATCGTGCGCGGTGAAAATGTTTACCCCAGCGCCATTGAAAACGTGATCCGGGGCATCGACGGCTTTTCCGATGAGTTTCGCATCATCATTACCCGGGAAAAGACCATGGACGAACTCATCGTGCAGGCTGAGACGCTGCCTGAGGTGCCAGCCGATCAGATTCCGGTATTGCAGGAAGATCTGGCAAACCGCCTTAAGGCCAAAGGGCTGCGCACTATTGTGAAGATGATGGCACCCGGCTCCCTGGAGCGAACCGAGTTTAAAGCCAAGCGCATTGTTGACGAGCGCAATCTTTACGATGAGATTACGAACAAGGCCTAAAACTCGATGTTTTTCGGTGTGCGGGGAAAGGGAATGACATCGCGGATGTTGCTGATGCCGGTGACCAGCATGAGCAATCGCTCAAAGCCCATCCCGAAACCGCTGTGGGGCACACTGCCATACTTGCGGGCTTCCAGGTACCACCAATACGTCTCTTTATCCATTCCGGTTTCATCCATGCGGGTTTCCAGCACTTCCAGGCGCTCCTCGCGCTGACTGCCGCCGATGATTTCTCCGATGTTGGGCACCAGGACGTCCATGGCGGCCACGGTTTCATTGTCGTCATTGAGGCGCATGTAAAAGGGCTTGATGGTTTTGGGATAGTCATAAACAATGACGGGCTTTTTAAAATGCTGTTCGGTTAAAAACCGTTCGTGCTCGGTCTGCAGGTCTTTACCGAACCCGATTTCGTACTCAAACTTTTGCCCCGATTTTTGCAAAATCTCCATTGCTTCGCGGTAAGGCAGGCGAACGTAGTCTGAAGTTGCGGTATTTTCCAGGGTCGCCATCAGGCTTTTATCCACCCATTTGGCAAACAGCTCGAAGTCCTCGGCACATTCTTCCATGACATAGGCGGTCAGGTATTTGATCAGTTCTTCGCCCAGATCCATGTTGCTTTCCAGGTCGCAAAAGGCCATTTCAGGCTCGATCATCCAGAATTCGGTCGCGTGGCGGCGGGTGTTTGAATTTTCAGCTCTGAAGGTCGGCCCGAAAGTGTAGACATCACCCAGGGCCAGGCAAAACATCTCGGCCGAAAGCTGACCGGAGACGGTCAGATTGGCTTCTTTACCGAAAAAATCCTGCATGTAGTCAGTCTTGCCGTCTTTTTGGGGGAGATTCTCAAGGTCAAGAGCCGTCACTTTAAATAGCTCGCCGGCACCCTCGCAATCCGATCCGGTAAGAATGGGGGTGTGGACATATCGAAAGCCTTTGTCCCTGAAAAATTTGTGGATGGCATAGGACATTTCAGACCGTATGCGGAAGGCGGCCCCATATTTGTTGGTTCGGGGCCTGATATGGGCAATGCTACGCAGAAATTCGTCGCTATGGCGCTTTTTCTGCAGGGCATAGGTGTCCGGCGCCAGGCTGATGATGTCAACATGATCGGCCGTAATTTCCCATTTCTGGCCGCCGCCCTGGGATTCCACTAGTTTGCCTTTGACCGTCACCGCAGAACCGGTGGTCAATTTTTTTATGTCTTCATAATTGGCCAACAAGTCATCGGCAATCACCTGTATGTTTTTCAAACATGAGCCGTCGTTGATTTCAAGAAAAGAGAATCCTTTTGAGTCCCGGCGGGTTCTGACCCAGCCTTTTATCAGCACTTTTTCCAGGGCTGCTTCTGATTTCAGCAGTTTAAGAATTTTTGTTCGTTCCATGGGAGATCCTCATGTTTCAGGGCAGGTAGTTAATAGAACCCCAATTGAGTTAGAAACCAATTGGGGGGGTTATCTGTTATTAGTTAATAGTATCAAATGAGTGTGAATCATGGAAAGTAATCAAAGCAAGAAATTTATACGGCAGGCACCACCAAAGGGTAGCTTAAAAATTTGCTAAGAGTAATTGAATGCTGGATGAGACGGCCTCTAATTTATTAGACAGTTCTATAATCATAACACCC
>JAFDDW010000731.1 GCA_019310665.1 Deltaproteobacteria bacterium | reverse complement strand
AAATTTCGGAGGGTCGTGTTGCCTTTCCGGTAAAGGGGCGACCAATAGGTAATCCCATTTTCACCGCCGACAAATCCGGGGATACCTATGCCGATTCCCGATATTTTTTTCATATTCAACCGAGCTTCGGCCACACAGTGACGGATGCCTTCCTCAATCAGATCGGCAACGAACTCAACATATCTTTTGGCGATACGTACAGGAACAATCAGAGAACTCAATATGTCAGCCTGCATATTGGTGACTGCAAAGCTGACTTGAAAGGCTGACAATTTTACGCCGACCACATTGGCTGCAGCCGGATTGAGCGTCAGCAATACCCGCCGCCGGCCCCGGGAGGAAGAAGTCTTAGTTTCTTTTTCAACGATCATTTTCTCTTTGATCAGGCGCGCGGTAATATTGGTCACCGTAGCACGGCTTTGTCCGGTGACCGCCGCAATTTCAACACGCGAAATCAGACCGGCTCTGCGGATCGTATTTAAAATATTGAACTGATTGATCGTCTTGGTTAGTTCACGATTTGCAACTTCCATGATAGCAACTTTTTTATTTAGTCATTAAATTAATTTGTCACCGTTTTTTAAATTCCCAATATTCTTTTGTTTCATATCTGCTCAAAGAAATAGGTGTAAAACAGCCATTGACAAACATATTCAGTAGGTTGTGTCATTTTGAATGAAAATCATCTTGACAAAAAATTGGCTTTAATGCAAGTTAAATTTAGAACCTTTGATTCACTGGATGAATTAAAGACAACGTATCGGCAATGCTTTGAAATCATGTCACATTAGGAATCTTCAAATATAAACCAAACACTGGCTGTCTTGTGAAAGGAGGAGAAGTAATGGTGCTTGACAGGAAATTAAAAATGGGAATGGTCGGCGGCGGTAGAGACGCCTTTATCGGTGCCGTGCATCGTAGTGCCGCTTTAATGGACGGAAAGGTTGAATTTATTGCCGGTGCTCTATCTTCAGATCCTGAAAAAGCAAAAGCATCCGCCCGGGACCTCTTGATCAGTGAAGAGCGAACCTATGGCACCTGGCAGGAGATGGTTAATCAGGAATCGAAACTGCTTGAAGGCGAACGCATCGATTTTGTCTCCATTGTCACCCCGAATTTTATGCATTTTCCGATTGCAAAGGGCTTTACGGAAGCCGGGATTAATGTCATCTGTGATAAACCCATGACTTACACTTTACAGGAAGCGAAAGATCTCGTTAATATAGTCAATAAATCCGGCGTCATCTTTGCCCTGACGCATAATTACACCGGCTATCCAATGGTCAAGCAGGCCCGTGACATGGTACGCAATGGTGAGCTTGGCGATATTTTAAAAATTGTGGTCGAGTATCCCCAGGGCTGGCTGATGACGGCCCTTGAAGAAGAGGGACAGAAGCAGGCCTCCTGGAGAACTGACCCCAAGCGCGCAGGGATTTCCAACTGTATCGGTGACATCGGCTCCCATTGTGAAAATATGGCGCACTATATAACCGGCCTGGAAATAACGGAAATGTGTGCCGATTTAAAAAGTATCCTGAACCGTCCGCTGGATAACGACGGCAACATACTGCTTCACTTTGAAAATGACGCATTCGGGTCTACGGCAACAAAGGTGCCCTGGAGTGGCATCAGGAAGAGCCGAACTATTTGTGGTTCAGGACTAACGAAGGACCCGCCCAACTCTACCGCCGAGGAAATGGTTATCTGTGCGATGCCGCTCAACGGGCCACCCGTCTTCCGCCGGGACATCCGGAAGCCTATATTGAAGCATTTGCCAATATCTATGCCAATGCGACTGATACAATTCGTGCCAAAATTTCCGGTCAGGAACCTACCGAGCTGGAACGTGATTTCCCCCAGGTGATTGACGGAGCCAGGGGGTTGGCATTTATCGAGTCAGCGGTTGAAAGCAGCCGGAGCGACCAGAAGTGGTATCCGATGAAAGCCTTTAGATAAACTCTTCTAAATTGACTATTGACTATTGTTTATTGAATGTTGGTGGAATTCCATCGTTTATATTTTGCAACAAATAGCACGAAAGAGCTTTTAAGCACCTAGCAAAAGGAGGAACAATCATGGCAAGACCAGTGACCTTATTTACCGGACAATGGGCTGATTTACCCCTGACGGAACTGGCGAAAAAAGCCAGCGGCTGGGGCTATGACGGTCTGGAGTTGGCCTGTTGGGGTGATCATTTTGACCCGGCTAAAGGAGCGACGGACCCCGCTTACTGTGAACAACAGAAAAATATTCTCAAAGAATACAATTTAAGTGTTTATTCTATTTCTCATCACCTGGCCGGACAGTTGGTCTGTGATTTAAACAATGACGCTCGATCCGATGGTTTCGCCCCGAGTGACTGTGCCGGCGATCCCGATAAAAAAAGAGCCTGGGCCGTGGAAACCATGAAACAGACAGCGATTGCCGCCAAGAACATGGGTCTGAAAGTGGTCAACGGCTTTACCGGTTCTTCAATCTGGCATCTAATCTATTCATTTCCACCGGTAAGTGAGGGACAGATTGAAGAAGGATTTAAATACTTTGCGGAGATGTGGAACCCCATACTCGACGTGTTTGACGAGAATGGCGTCAAATTTGCCCTGGAGGTTCACCCGACCGAAATTGCTTTCGATATAGTAACCGCTGAGCGTGCTCTGGAGGCGATTGATCGACGGGAGGCGTTTGGATTCAATTTTGATCCCAGCCATCTGGAATGGCAGGGTGTTAACCCGGTAAATTTCATCAAAACCTTTCCCGATCGGATCTACCATGTTCATATGAAAGATGCGATTGTGAGCCTTGACGGCACATCCGGAATTCTAAGCAGTTATATGAATTTCGGCCAGCCCGGACGCGGTTGGGATTTCCGATCCCTCGGGAGGGGGCAGGTGAATTTTGAAGAGATCATCCGTGCATTAAATGAAATGAAATATGGGGGACCGCTCTCCGTAGAGTGGGAAGATGCAGCCATGGATCGTGAAGCAGGGGCCCAAGAAGCAGTGGAT
>JAFDDW010000096.1 GCA_019310665.1 Deltaproteobacteria bacterium | reverse complement strand
CCAAATAAGTTTTTGTTTACCTTTGTTAATGGAATAAGGGTCAAGCTGAAGTACATAAAAGAAGATGATGATAAAAATATATAACGTCCTCTAGTTTCTTAACAACCGTACTGCCATTTTATTCTGAACTGGCTGTTCAGCAGCCGGTCAATGTCGTTCCGGGTAACACCGGAGAAATCAAAATTGATCAAGCGGCGGACAATTCGGATTACTCTCCACCGTGTTCACCGCCTTTCAATTTTAGCCGGTAAACTGCATAAGGTGTTTTTACCTCCTTGCCCATTATCATTTCTTTGATCGCCGGGGTAACCTTCTTATAGGTTCTGTAAAGTTGATCCATAAGTTCAAGATCTGAGATCTCCATCCACTCGTCTGCTTCATGACATTTGACCTCGTATAGAGGCATTGCATACATCGACATCCCTCTGAATCCTCTCTCAGTTCATTTCAGAACTCAGTCCCCAAACAAAAAACCGGGCCACCAAATTGGTTCCCCGGCTTAATTCTGCATCCCCTGGCAACCCAGCCACCTTGTATCAAGGCCCGTGGCTTTCCGACCCTGCCTCACGGCAGGTTTGGCTTTATCATGGACTTTTTTGTGCTTGAATAGATTAAGTTTACCAAACACCCGTGCATTCGTCAATCCTGACATTGTATGTTTTCATGGACTGATAATAATTTTTAAACCATTTTAATTAGATGGTGACCACCATCCCATTTTAAAGCCCAAATCTTTTATTTTGTTGCATATCGATGGTGGTTTATCTTATTATGGCTCCGCCCGTCCACTGCAAAACAAAAGAGGTGGAACTATGAAAGATCTGATCACTGCAATCATTCAGGCACTTGTTGATCTACCGGAAGAGGTTTCGGTAAACGAAATTAGAGGCGCCCACACCATAGTGTTGGAAGTAAGCGTAGCCAAAAGTGATATGGGCAAGGTTATTGGCAAACGGGGCAGAAATGCTCAGGCAATCAGGACAATTCTGAGTGCGGCCTCCGGTAAGAAACGCGAAAACTACATGCTCGAGATTGTTGATTGAAGACCGGTAACCACCCTGGGGTATCGCGCTTTTCTTGACAGATCTCATTTGATCCTAAAGCCAATCTTTGACAAACGAGATAAAACCCTGCCCGTCGTCTTTGAAAGCCACCCTCACCCCGACAACCACCAAATCCATGGGGCAGGCCCCTTTACCAGTTAGACGGGCGTAATCCTTTTCCGTTGTTATCAGCTGCCGGGCCCCGGTTTCCCTGGCTGTACGCAGAATAGTATTGAGATCCGGCTCGGCGTAGCGATAATGATCTGAAAATTCAAGAAATCCTGTGACATTGAATCCAAGCGTTTTAACGGTGCGCTGAAAATCGTCATTGCGGGCAATGCCTGAAAAGCCGAAGACTTTACGGCTTTTGATATCCCCTAAATCGTGGGCTGCAACAAAATTGATGGCCGGCTGTAAGGGGGGCCAGGCCCCTTCTTTGACCGTGTAGCAATAGGGTACCGACGACGATTTGAAAACCGGGGTTTGCGGTAAGATAGAGTTTATGGTGGCGATCGAAGATCGGGCGGCTTCATCCGCATCGTCCCGGCAGCGGGTCAAAATGCACGCCGTGGCCCGCGTCATAGCGGTCAGCGGCTCCCTTAAAATTCCCCTGGGCAGCAGGTGAGTGTTTCCAAAAGGCCGATCGTGATCCAGCAAAACAATATCAATATCTCTTTTAAGCTGTAAATGCTGGAAAGCATCATCGAGGACGAGGACATCGGGCTGAAATTTGCTGACCACCAGCCGACCCGCCTCAAACCGGTTTTTCCCAACAATCACCGGAATATCTTTGAGACGGCAGGCCATCATAAAGGGCTCATCACCGGCCCGTTCAAAATCCATCAGCAGGGAACTGCCGTCGCTTACAATGCCGCCCTGCCTTTCAGCGCCCCCTTTGTATCCCCGGCTGACGATCGCAACCCGGTAGCCTGCCTGCTTGAGCTCCTGGGCCAGGTAAATTGTCATGGGTGTTTTTCCGGTTCCGCCCACCGTAATGTTGCCGACCGAAATCACCCGGCACGGAAGTCTTTTGGAACGCAATACCTTTTGCCGGTAGCAGCTGGCTCTCAGCTTTTGCACGGCACCATACAGGATGGATATCCCGTAAAGCATTGAGGCCGCCGGCGAAACAGAAATTTTATCCGGGCTGCGCATGACAGTCTCGATTTTTTTTTTAATATCCAGCATATTATTGGGACACGGCACTAGTCGGCATTTAAAAAATTAAAGACGGCAAAACAGCCGAAAATAAAATTTGCAACCCAGGCGGCAATAAACGGGGGCAGCATGCCACCATATCCGAGGGACACGCAAAAACTCTGGGCTATCCAATAAAGAAAAACAACCACCATACCATAAGCAATACTCACCGACAGGCCCTCGCGGTTTGTTTTCCTGAGCGTGATACTGGTTGCGATTAGACAGACAATGAGACAGGACATCGGTAACGCAAATTTACTGTGCAAATCAACCCGGTAGGGTGTGGCATCGTATCCTTCGCTTTCAACGTCTTGAATGTAACGATAAAGCTCCTTGAAACTCATCTCTTCCGACTTTTTGGCAACATTTTTCAGATCTTCCGGTGAGAAATCGAGCTCTTCCGCCTGTTGATCCAGAAAATTAACTTCATATGATCCGGTTTGAATATCCAACCGCTGCTCCATAACATCATAAAATATCCACTGACCCTTTTGATATTTTCCCCTGGCCGCATCGATCCGGCGGGTTAGCCTGAACTGCTGATCAAAGCGGTTGTGGGTGATTCCGGATATGGTTTTGTCCTGGGGGTTATAGTAGGAGATATAGGATATGGAGCGATGACCTTTGATCCAGATATTTTTCCGTTCTGTGGTCACGGCATATTTTCTTACTTCCAATCGCCATATCTCGTTGGCCTTACTGACGGTAATGGGCACAACGACCTCGGATAAAATAAAGAAAGCTACGCTAAAAACTACCCCCAGGGCCAAGATGGGTCTCAGAAAATGGTAAACACTCATACCGCCGCTTTTCAAGGCAATGATCTCATTGTTCTTATTCATCAGACCAAAGGTTATGAGAACGGCCAGCAGGATACCGACCGGGATGATCTGGACGATAATCAGCGGCAGTTTTAGCTGAAAAAATTGCAGAATCCTTGAAATCGGCAGACCGGCTTCCATAAACTTGTCGACGTTTTCAAAAAAATCGACCGCCAGGTATATGATGACGGAAGCGGACAGAACAATCCCGAAATGCTTCAGTATTTCTTTTATAAGATATCGGTCGAGGATGGACATGCTGCCAGGTTTGTTTCCCAGATGTAATTTCAGACCCCGTTGAATAGTTTATTAGTTGAATGGTTGATTAGGTAAATTATAGTCATAATTTCAGAATGTTACGATTGTTGAAATATGAAGTGTCCAATTATTTTGCAAATATGGGATAATTCCATATTTACAACCAATTAACCAATCAACTAATCAACCAATCAACGATATCTGTATTTGGTGCTTAGATTTTTTATATTCATTGATTTTAGTTATAACTCGTGTGTTCCGCGGCAGCCCCGGGCGGCCGGTATTGCTAACGCCCGTTGGCAAACTGCATCTGGTAAAGCTTATAATACTCCCGCTCCAGGGCCATCAGCTGTTCATGCCTGCCCTCCTCCACGATCCGGCCATCGACAAGAACGATTATTCGGTCTGCATTCCCGATGGTGCTGAGCCTGTGGGCAATTACGAATGTCGTGCGGCCCTTCATCAAATTCCCCAGTGCTTTCTGAACCAGGATCTCGGCCTCGGAGTCGAGAGAGGAGGTGGCTTCGTCAAGGATCAAAATGGGAGCGTCCTTTACCAATGCCCGGGCAATGCAGATGCGCTGCTTTTGCCCACCGGATAGTCTTCCACCAAGCTCGCCGATCAATGTGTCGAATTCCTCGGGAAAACCCCTGATAAATTCATAGGCATAGGCAGATTTGGCAGCCGCAACAATCTGCTGCTCGGAAGCATCCGCGCGGCCATAGGCAATGTTATTGCGGACTGTGTCATTAAATAATATGGGTTCCTGGGTGACGATGGCGATCTGGCTTCGCAGCGTGGCAATTGAGATCTGGCGGATGTCGACACCATCGATCAAAACAGCTCCCGGGCTGGGGTCATAAAACCTTGGGATCAGGTTCACCAGAGAGGTTTTGCCCCCACCGCTCATTCCAACCAGGGCTATGATTTCGCCGATCTCAGCCTCGAGATTGATGTTTTTAAGCACCAAATCCCGGTCATATTTAAAGGACACATCTTGAAAGGATATCCGGTGAGCGCCGTTTCGGATGGGAATTGGTGAGTCCGTTTCGATAACATCTGATGTTCGTTCGAGGATATCATAGATTCGTTCGATTGCGGCCATACCTCTTTGGACAGCGTTGTTCAATCGACTGATCTTTTTAAGAGGCTGGTACATTAAACCGACGGCGGTTAGAAACGACATGAACGTGCCGAAGGAATAAGTTCCTGCTATTACGTGCCTGCCGCCGTACCATAAGATAAAACCAATCCCCAATCCCCCCAGTATTTCCATCAAGGGCGAAGACATCTCTTTGACTTTGTTTTCTTTCATCTCCAGTCTAAATATTCTGCGGGATTTTTGCTCAAAGCGTTTTCTCTCATGATCTTCCATGCTGAAGGCTTTTACAATTTTGGTGCCGGTTAAGGTCTCATGCAAAAAGGCATTTAGATCAGCCCAGGCTTCCTGAACCCCCCGACGCACACGCCGAATTTTTCGTCCGAAATAAAAAAGAGGATATCCGGCAATCGGAAAAATAATAAAGGTGAAAACCGCCAGTTCGGGTATCTGCAAAAAGGTCACCGCCATCAGCCCGATAATGGTAAAACCGTCTCTGATGGAGCCGGTGACCGCAGAACTAAACATGGAACTGATAATGGCGACATCATTGGTAATGCGCGACATGAGGTCCCCGGTTTTTTCCCGTTGGAAAAAAGCCAATGGAAGGTCCTGGATGTGATTATAGAGGCGATTTCTCATGCGCCTGATGATATCCTGACCCACATAACTCAACAGGTAGCCCGATCCGTAAGCTGCAATTCCTTTTATGGCAAAAACGGCAACGATGACAACCGGAATCAATACCAGCATCTGCGAATCCTTTTGCTCAAATATCTTCTCTACCGCCGGCTTGACCAGGTAGGCGGTGGCGGCCGTCATGGCTGCTACCATGGCGGAGCACACCGCTGATACAAACAGCCTGACCCGACTGTCTTTGATCAAAGACAGTATTTCTTTATTCCGCCGGGTGAGTTCCGGTAATTTTAGTATTTTCATTTTAGCGATGTCGATTCAGCGGTTCAGATGTGACCTGAGCCTTGGAACGGTTGTGACCCTCTATTGTTTCAGCATGTCAAAGGCGATGTCTGCCACCCGGTCCGATGCGCCGGTTCCTCCCAGCACATCGCGCAGCCCGAACAACTGCCGTTTGAGATGATTTAATTTGTCGCTATCTTTTAGCATATCCTCGACGGCCGATGCGATATTCCCGGGACTGGCCCCGTTCTGCACAAACTCCGGTACGAGCTGCTCTCCGGCTACCAAATTGACCAAACCGATATTCGGCACCCGCACCAGGGCCCGGCCCACCCAAAAGCTAAGCGGTGACACTTTATATATAATGACCATCGGGGTGCCATGGATGGCGGCCTGGAGCGTCACTGTGCCGGAGGCGGCAACAATCACATCACTGCGCTCAAACACAGCCTCCACCCCGTCGGAGATTACCTCAACAGCCATCCGGCCGGGATGTTCTGAGACAATTGTGTCAATATGTTTGCGCTCGACCGAAGGCGCATGAGAAATAATAAATATAACATGTTTTAATTTTTCTTTCAAAATATCGGCCGTAGCGAGCATGGTCGGAAGATGCCTTAGTATTTCATTATCGCGAGAACCCGGCACCAGACCGATGGTGGTTTGCCCTTCAGCGCCGCCGGCCATCACCTGTTCGGATGTCGGCAGCGAGGAATCCAGCAAGGGATGTCCGACGAAAGTCGCCGCAACATTATGCTCGCTGTAAAACGGCTGCTCGAAGGGTAGTATGACCGCCATATGATCGACCAGTTTTCCAATGCGCTTGACCCGGCCCCGGCGCCAGGCCCATATCTGAGGGCTGATATAGTACAATACCGGAATACCTGATTTTTTGGCGGCGGCGGCCACATGAAGGTTAAAATCAGGAAAATCAATGAGGATAAGAAGGTCCGGTTTCAAACTTTTCAGCAGTTTTTTAATGGTTCCCATACTTTTCAAGATAACGGGAATTTTAGACCAGACTTCGGTGATTCCCACCACTGTCAATTCGGAAGCCTCCACCAGGATTCGCACGCCGGCCTGCCTGAGAGCGGGTCCGCCGATTCCGCAAAAAAACAGGGCCGGATTCTTTTTTAGCATGGCCTTTACCAGTTTAGCGCCATGTTGGTCGCCGGAGGCCTCACCGGCTATAATAGCCACACAGGCTTGCTTGGATACCGAGTTCATAAATGCTCAACCTTGGGGCTTCGCCCCAATTGGCCTCCGGCCCGTAGGTCCTACGCCCCGGAGGGAATGTTGGAATACTGGAATATTGGCCTCCGGCTCGTAGGATAGCGCCTACGCCTCGGAGAGAAAAATGGGATAAATCCATATTTACAACCACTTAACCAATCAACTAATCAACTATTTTTGCATATAGGGTTTAATGGCCGTATTAATCTGATCCGAGATACTCAAAGCAACTTTCAGGGCCTTGCGCCCGGCATTTCCTGAAACCACAGGGGGTTGGCGGGTGTGGACCGCTTGTATGTAAGATGCGAGCTCATCTTCCAGCGCATCAGCTTCGGAAAAAGAAAGCTGCTGGATATCCATGCCGGGGATCAGGCCCTCGGTCAGGCTTTCGTCGCGACGA
>JAFDDW010000730.1 GCA_019310665.1 Deltaproteobacteria bacterium | reverse complement strand
ATGGGGAATGGGGAATGGGGAATGCGGAATGGGGAATGGGGAATGCGGAATTCGGAAGGTGGAATGAATCAATTGCGGATTTCGGATTGAAAGGGCAAAGAGTAATAATGATAGTTGATTCGGTTAAGTGGTTGATTCAATATACTAAATGGACCCAATCAACTCAGTCAACTCAATAAACCCAATAAAAAAATAGGAGTGTAAAATAAAGTTTTGAATTTCATCGCTGAAGTATTTTTCGCATCCTGGCACTTACTGCTCGATGCCTCGATTTACATTTTGTTTGGTTTGATTGTCAGCGGGTGGTTGCGGGTATTTCTCAATCCCAATACGGTTGTCAAACACCTCGGTCGCGGGCGATTTGCATCTGTCTTCAAGGCCGCTTTTCTGGGCATTCCCATCCCATTGTGATCCTGCGGCGTGTTACCGGCAGCCGTGTCGCTGCGGAAACAGGGTGCCAGCAGGGGCGCTACGACCGCCTTTCTAATTTCAACTCCGGAATCCGGTGTGGATTCCATTTCGATTACTTACGCCTTGCTGGATCCTATCATGACGGTGGCGCGGCCGGTTGTCGCATTTGTTACGGCCTTTGTTGCCGGTCTATCCGAAAATCTCTTCAGCTACCACAAAGAAGAACGTGAAATCATGCCGGATCTCAGATGTCCGGTGGACGGCTGCTGTGATGGCGTCAATTGTGACCCGCGGAAACATAGTCGGCACCACACCTTTTTTGAAAAGTTGAGGGCCGGGTTCGGATATGCCTTTAAGGACCTCTGGAACGATATGGCAACCTGGTTTCTTTTTGGATTGCTGCTGGCGGGAATCATCACCGTCCTCATTCCGGATGACATTTTCAGCCAATATCTCGGATCGGGCCTTCCGGCCATGCTTCTCATGCTGGCTGTGGGTATTCCTTTATATATATGCGCCACGGCTTCAACTCCCATTGCGGCCGCGCTGATTTTAAAAGGCGTCAGTCCCGGTGCGGCCCTGGTGTTCTTGCTGGCCGGTCCGGCGACCAACCTGGCCTCCCTGACGGTGCTGGTCGGTACTTTGGGCAAACGGGCTACGGCTATTTATCTGTCGTCGATTGCTGTCTGCAGTGTGATTTTTGGACTGGTGGTCGATCAAATTTATGGGTACTGGGGTTTTTCAGCTCAGGCCATCGTGGGACAGGCCTCTGAAGTGGTTCCGCTCTGGTTGCAATGGGCAGGGGCGCTGGTGGTGGTGTTGCTGTCAATCAAACCGGTATTTAATTTAGTGTCATCACGCCTAAAACGCGCAGAAAAAAAACCTCCCAAACTGCCGCAAACAGACACCACCAAGCCGGAATTTTTGCCGCTGTCTTCATCATCCAGCTGTGGCCCGACATGAGAGTGTTCATAGGGATCAGGCGATCCTCATTCGTTGTTCGTCATTTCAAAAGGGATAAAGCGGCAAACTGGCTAACCTGCGATGAGGCGTTGCGCACCGCAGAAAATATATAATCCGGGGCCGTCGGCCAGTGATGCCAGGGTGATGTTGAGTTTGGAAGCCAGTTGTACCGCCAGAGCTGTGGGACGCGATATGGCAAGGATTGTACCGCCAGAGCTGTGGGACGCGATATGGCAAGGATGATGGGGATGCGGGCCCGGGCTGCTTTTTGGACCAGCTCATAACTGATGCGAGATGACAGGGTCAACAGCCTCGCCTGCTCCAGCCTGTGGTCTAACACGACTTGACCGATGACTTTATCGAGCGCATTGTGGCGCCCGACATCTTCTGCGGCCGCCAGAAACTCAAATTGCGAGCTGTACAAAACAGCGGCATGGGCAGCACGGGTCTGTTTACGCAGGGGTTGGTGTTGATTAATATTTTCGAGGCACGAAAGAGCCTTTTTGCCGTCAATGCGGGCATCATCCTCGAGGGGCTGGATGATCTGGAAAAGATCCTCTACGATTTCCTTACCGCACAGACCGCAACTTGTCTGGCTGATAAAACCCCTGCGGTTCAGGATTTCAGATATTTTATCCCGTCGCGCAGGCTTTAACGTCACGGCGATGACATTGGTGTCCTCTCCGTCACAGAATGCCAGCGAGGTATAATCATCGGCTGTATCTATGATGCCCTCTGTCAAACAGAAGCCCGCCACCAGGGCGATTTCGTCTCCCGGTGTGCGCATGATAACCGAGTATGGATTTCCCTGTACACGAATCGAAAGCGGTTCTTCACCGAGAAGAGCCTGATCTTTTTTTTTATTGGAGGCCGTGTCCCAGTGGATGAGGTGGTGTTTGAAAGTGGTGTTCAAAACGCCTCCGGTGTTTGGTTGATTAGTTGAATAGTTAAAGCGGCTATACCCGGATAAACCGGAAAAATGCCTAATGATAGATTATATGTCAATTTCTATCGTAAATTTCAAGACCTGGTTGCAATAAAATACAAATTTTTCTTGACAAACACGTTGTAAAGATTAATATTCACGAGTTTTAAACTATACATTAAAATACAGGTGACAGGAGGCCGAACCGATGTACGCGGTATTGAATTCAGGCGGTAAACAATATAAAGTCCAGCAGGGCGAAGTATTAAGGGTTGAAAAAATTTCCGGGGATG
>JAFDDW010000095.1 GCA_019310665.1 Deltaproteobacteria bacterium | reverse complement strand
TCTCTTTTTTCACCTTTTCAACGTGCGGCTCCGGTTCAGATCCGGAATCATCCGCCTTTGAAAAAAAACTTTTTGGTGATTCACAGACCGGGCACACCCAATCGTCAGGAAGGTCGGCCCACTTTTGGCCGGTTTTTTCTTCATCATGGACATATTCACAGACACTGCATATGTATTTTGCCATATTCCCCCCCCCAACCCGGATAAACCGGAAAATGCTTAAAATTGTGGTGTCGCTTCGCTCCGTCTTTATTATAAACGCCTGGTATTTTCAGCATGCAAAACCAGAAATCAGTAAGTGAATATAGTAGTGTACCTTGCTTTTTTTTATTTTAATAAAATCGATCCGCCGGAGGCGGACCTCAATTTTAGGCACTTTAGTGCAATTTAGGCAATTTAGGCATTTCTTTGGATAACTTGATTTTTCCACAAAAAGATCTTGCCATAAAATGCACAAATATATTTTCTAAGGTACTAAACGTCCAGGTTGGCCGGTTCGTAATACTCCCGCGGGTGCTTGCAGTAAGGACATCGCTTGGGCGGTTCAAGACCTTCATGAGCATACCCGCAAATGCTGCATTTCCATTTGATGGGGGCATCGCGTTTAAACACTTTCCCGGCGGCCACCATTTCAAGGAGTTTTGTAAAGCGGTCGTGATGTTGCCGTTCAATCTTGGAAATCTGTTGAAACAGAATCGTGGCCGCCCGGTTGCCTTCCACCTCCGCCTCGGTTGCATACCGGGGGTACATATCTTCCGATTCATACTGTTCGCCATCGATTGATTCCTTGAGATTGGTCAGGGTATCCCGGTTCCCCATCAAAAGCCTGAGCTCTTCCATGGCGTGGTATTTCTCGTTTTCGGCGATTTCCTCAAAAATCTTGGCGATATATCGATAGCCTTCTTTTTCGGCCATTTCCGCGAAATAGGAATAGCGGTTGCGGGCCAGCGATTCAGCGGCAACCGCGGCCTTTAGATTTTCATCTGTTTTGCTCATAAAATCGATCTCCTTATTGGATCGCGATCGGGGTTATATAAGCTCCGGGTCGGTGATCATCTCAAGCATGCCGGCCCGGCATGGCCGAACAGGCAGCCGGGTGACTGGTGAGCTTGGCAAAGGCCGAGGCGGCGAAGAATGCCGCCTCCTCGTGCCGAATGCCGATAAAATCCAAATCGCCGGCTTCACCGTGACGCCGGATAGCCTTTCCTCTGATCGGCCTAAAGTGGAATGCCGGCCATGACGACCCTTTTAGAAATCCAGACTCGCGGGTTCATAATATTCCTTCGGGTTCTTGCAGGAAGGGCACTTGGGCGGCGGCTCATTGCCTTCATAGATATAGCCGCAGACACTGCATTTCCATTTAATCGGTTGCTCGCGTTTAAACACCGTGCCGGCTTCTACCATCTCGAGAAGTTGCTTGTAGCGCGCCCGGTGATGGGCCTCGATTTTAGCCACCTGTTTGAAAGCGATCTCGGCGGCTTTTTGGCCTTCTTCCGCGGCATCAGCCGCAAAACCGGGATACATGCTTTCGACTTCGTAATCTTCTCCGGAAAATGCCTCTTTGAGGTTGGCGGCAGTATTCCCGATGCCGTTCAGCAATTTAAGGTGATCTTTGGCGTGCTGCATTTCATTAAAAGCGGTTTCTTCAAAAATCTTGGCGATGTAATGGTAGCCTTCCTCCCGGGCAACTTCGGCAAAAAACGTGTACTTGTTTCGGGCCTGTGATTCACCGGCAAATGCAGATTGTAAATTGTCTGTGGTTTTACTCATGTGGTTTCTCCTTTTGTTAAATGGTTAGCCCAAATTGAGCGAAAAATGCTCAATAGGGGTATTATATTAGGGGGAAATTTTCCCCGGATTGCTGCATTTTTCACAGATACCCTTAAGGACCACCCGGCTGGTAAGCACCGTAAAGGCTCGGCGAACATCATCCGGTATTTCCAGATTATTGTAGTGATCGCTATGAAAATCAAATATTTTTCCGCAGGAAACACAATGCAGATGATGGTGGTTTGACACATTGGGATCGAAACGTTTGGCGCCGCCGTATACTTCCACCAGATCCACCATGCCGATTTCAGCAAATGTTAACATCGTGCGGCTGACGGTGTCGTAGGAAATATTGGGAAATTTTTTTTTGACGACTTGAAACATGGCGTCCACGGTTGGATGCTCTGTGGAATCAAATAACTCCCGATAAATAGCCACACGCTGGGGCGTTACTTTGAGGTTGTGCACTTGGCACTTTTCAATAAAATCCTGTAACAGTGTATTGGGTTCTTTTCCCTGCATATAGTTCTTAAATAAGAATTATTCTTATTTGTCAACTAAAATTACGAAAAAGGGCGGACATAAAATGTCCGCCCTTTTAGAGGTCAATTCCATCTTCATAAAACAGTATTTATCGGCAGGGTTCCCGGCAGGTTCCCTCGATCTGAAGTTTATCAAACAATGAATATTGCTCAAACATTTCGACAAGTTCGGCCTTTAATAAGTTGGCCTTGTCCACGGCGTTCTGGTATTCGGCTTTAAGCGAGTTGATTTTGTCCATGGTCTTCAAATATTCTTCTCGGAATAATACGGTCCCTTTCTCAATGCCCCGCTCGTATTCATCTACCAACGAACCCAGTCCTTCCTTTATGTCAATGAAATACTCTTCTTTCAGAGCGACCAGCTTTTCAAGGACCTTTTCATATTCATCCTTTAACTTGCCCGCGCCTTTTTCTTCCGCATACTGGTATTGAGTGATCAACTCCTGGAGCAATTCGTTGACCGAAACGATTTTATCCACCCGATAGGCATTGCTGCCGGCAAAGAATAAACCCTTATCCAGGATCCCCTGACGGGCATTGTCAAGGACCAGTGAGATACAATAGCGCGCGTTTTTGATGTCACAACTTTTAAGGCATCTCCAGGCACACTTAAAGGGCATCTTTTTCCCGGCGGCGATATCTTTTAAAAAGCTGTTTCTGATCGCCCGGCCGGGCATACCCACCGGGCTTTTAATAATTTCGATGTCCTCTTCACGGCAGGCAATATAGGCTTCCTTGAATCTGATATTGGCGTCGCATTCATGGGTGACCACAAAGCGGGTCCCCATCTGGACGCCGCTGGCACCCAGTTTGAAAACCTTGTAGATATCAGCGCCGGTATAAATGCCGCCGGCTGCAATCACCGGGATCGTCCGGTGGTATAGATCTTCAAAGGCCTTTATTTCGGCTACAACCTCGGGCAGTATCAGTTCAAGTGCGAAATCAGGATCATCGATTTGATCCGCTTTAAATCCCAGGTGCCCGCCTGCTTTGGGTCCCTCGACCACCACCGCATCGGGAATATCCTTATATTTCTTCGACCACGATTTAAAGATCAACGCAGCCGCCCTGGCGGAGCTCACGATCGGTATGACTTTAACCCCGGCCGCCCTGAGATCTTCAACCGGAATGCCCTTGATCGGCAGCCCGGCGCCCAGAAAAACCATATCGATTTTTTCTTCAATGGCGACCCTGACAAGATCAGGATAATCATCCACTGCCACCATAATATTGACGCCGATGAGGCCCGTGGTCTTTTCTTGGGCCTTGCGGATTTCCCTTCGCAAGATGATCGAATTGGCATCTTTATTTTTGGCATAATATTCGGGGTCCAGCATACCGATGGAATTGGCGGCAATCACGCCGATGCCGCCTTCATTGGCCACGGCCGAAGCCAATCCCGATAGGGATATTCCTACCCCCATGCCACCCTGAATAATGGGCAGTCGGGCAACGGCATCACCGATTCTGAGTTTCGGCATCTTTGGCCATTGAATTCCGGAAAAATCAAACCGGGGCCATTCAATATTGCGCAGGTCCAGTTTTGGTAGTTGCAGCCTTTTAATCATACTAAAATCCATGCAAGGCTTCTCCTTTCCCGGCGGAGACAACCACAACCGGGGCTCTTTTTATCGCATAGGCTTCTAGAATAGGTTAAACGAATTCAAAAGTAAAGGGGTAAAAATGCTTGACAGCATCTTTAATAAGGATGGCGTCCGCCTTGAGACGCCATCCTTTTTAGTAGGCGTTCACGGGTTTAACGGTTACCCTTAGGCCGCTTCCATATCACGACGGTCGGCCATATCACTCAGGACGCGTTCTCTGGACTTGTCGATACCCAGCTGTTTGCGTTTTTTGTCCATGTGGGCAATCATCAATCTGGCCATCTCGCGGGGATCGGTGGCAAAGCCCCATTTTCCCATACCGCGTTCTTCGAGTTCCTCAAACAGGTGTTTGTGGAATTTGGTACCTTCAACAATGGGGAAGGTTACACCGAATACGGTGTAGACACCCGAGGCCACGAAATACTGACCAATGCAGATGGCCTTTTCACTCATGTATTCCGGCGCGCAACCGGCCACCGGCAGGTCCGCAATGCTATCCCCCAGACCGCCGGTTTTGACCATTTCGGAAGCGGCAATCAAAATCCGGCTGTTATCCACGCAAGCACCCATGCCCAGAACCGGCGGCATGCCGACGGTTTCACAGACTTCCTTTAAACCGTCGCCGGCCAGATGGGCTGCTTCCGGGGTCGTCAGCCCGGCCTTGGCCAGTGCGATTTGCGAACATCCGGTCTGAAGCACCAGGACGTCATTTTTGATCAGCTCTTTAACCAGCTCCACATGCAGCCAGTCCTGTTTTACCCGGGGATTGGTGCAGCCCACCACTCCGGCCACACCGCGAATCCGGCCGTTGATAATATTGTCGTTAAGCGGCACATATGAAGAGCGGAAGGTTCCGCCAAGCATGTAATTGATGTACTCGTGGGAGAAGCCTTGCACGCCGGTGTTGACAATTTGCGGAATTTCAATCGGCATCGTGCGGTTTTTAAAACGGTCGATGGCCTGGATGACGATTTCATCCGTGCACTCTCTGGGTTTATCTTCATGAAACTCAACATGGATGGCCCCTTCGATATGGCAGCGCGGGTTGGTGGTAATCAGTTTTGTGCCGTAACAGTCCGCCACTTTAACCAACCCCTGTTTAATGCACTGCACATCCACGCCCATGGCATCTACGGCCCCGGTAACCATGACCGCCTCGGTGGACATAAAGTTGCCGGCATGAGGGATGCCGTGGCGCACGAACATCTCCAATCCGGAGCAGCACATGCCTACCAGATTGATCCCTTTGGCCCCGGCATCTTTGGCGGCCTGGATCAGGGTCGGTTCGTTCACCGATTCCACCATGGTTTCAAAAAGATTGGGTTCATGTCCGTGAATGATGATGTTGACCTGGTCTTCCTTCAGAACCCCCATATTGACTTCGACCGCCACCGGAGACGGCGTGCCGAACAGAATGTCGGAAATCTCGGTGGCCACCATGGAGCCGCCCCAGCCGTCGGCCAGCGCGGTGCGGCTGCTCTGTCTGGTGATGTTTTCATAATGCTGGTCGACGCCCATGGTAGAGCGATGCATTAACTCCATAATCTCGCGCATGGCACCGCGGGGAACAATTCCCTCCTTGCGCCAGGTTTCCAGGGTCTTGGGCGGTACCCGTTTGGCAAAGGGAATTTCTCCGTCGACCTGGGTGTAGGTGCGTTCGAGCTCATGATAAAGATCCATGGCGATATCTTTAAGTTCGCGGTCCTTGGTTTCGATACCAATGGATTCGGCGACTTCGATGCACTTTTGCGGATTTTTAATGCTGTAGTCTTTAATTTTCCCGTTTAACACATCGCGGAAAAGATCGAGCATACCCATGCCGTGGTCGGTGTGGGCAGCACTGCCGGCAGCCACCGCCCGCGCGAAGTTTCGTGCCATGATGGTATCGATGGTGGCTCCGCAGACACCCACTTTGGAATAAGGATCTTTGGCATTAAGACGGCAAGGTCCCATGAAGCAGTGCTTGCAGCAGGCCGAATCGGCCCCGATGGGGCAGGCCCTCATATTGGCCGCCCGGTCAAAAGCGGTTTCGACACCGTCTCTACGGGCCTTTTTAAGCATTTGGGCGGTTGCATCGCAGCTGGTTACAGCACTAATATCAATCTCCTTTTTTCCGGAGATAATTTCTTTTTTAGACATTTATTGCCTCCCTTTGTGGAATTATTGATGATGGATTTTACTGGCTTGTTTTTAAAAGGACGAGATTTCGAAAGCTCAGTTTGGACTTTTGGACAGGTAGAAAATTAGTAATGATTATCGGTTAGAACTAAATCAAAAAATGATTTTTAAAAAGAATTTTTGTCAGATTTACACCCTTGATACATCCCCTCGCGCTAACGGGAGAACCTCTTAAATTCTCACCGCCATAGCAGGTGGCTTATGAATTGAGTCATAGGCACACAGGTATTCGATTAATTCTACAAATTCCATGCCAGATTTTTTAAGTATACTAAAATTGTCGGAATTAAAACGGTATTTCCGATAACATCTTAAAATCTATATAAAATTATCTTAAAATTTATATTAGATTACAGGTGGAACAAAAACTTTTTATCACCAGAAAGACCGAACATTTTGTCTTATGATACAGGAGTGTATCAGTCTTATTATGAGACGCTTTTTATAGTGTCTCATTCGTCTCATCGAAAATTTTTATATGATTGTGAGGTGTTTTCTGCTATCGTAGCAAACTATGTATATTCTTATAATTATAGCGGCTTGTCATCGGTTCCAGCAAGATCTGGTCCTGATCTGACAATCGTGTTCACCATTAAATGTATGAAAGGATGTTTTCATGTCTCAACCTGAAGAAAATTCGAAACCGGATGTTAAAATTTTCTCTTTGAGTACCTGCAGTCACTGTAAGGCAACCAAAAAGTTTATGGGTGAATGTACCATCAAATATGAATTTATCGATGTGGACATGCTCAAGGGCGACGAAAGAAAAGCCATCATCGAGGACGTTAAAAAGTTTAATCCCCGTTGTTCTTTTCCGACAATCATCATCGGTGAAAAGGTTATCGTCGGATTCAAGGAAAAGGAAATCAAGGAGGCTTTGGGAATGT
>JAFDDW010000094.1 GCA_019310665.1 Deltaproteobacteria bacterium | reverse complement strand
TCCCGTGCCCGGGCCGGGGTGATTCAGACCGATCGCGGAGACATTGAGACCCCGGTGTTTATGCCGGTGGGGACTCTGGGTTCCGTAAAATCCTTATCACCCGAGGAACTGCAGGAGGCCGGCGCCCAGATTATTCTCGGCAACACATACCATTTATACCTCCGGCCGGGTTGTGATGTTATTCGCAAATTTGACGGGCTGCATCGCTTTATGCACTGGGATCGACC
The DNA here is from genome assembly GCA_019310665.1 of Deltaproteobacteria bacterium. Lineage (GTDB taxonomy): Bacteria > Desulfobacterota > Desulfobacteria > Desulfobacterales > JAFDCJ01 > JAFDCJ01. The sequence continues at coordinate 6,770 of JAFDDW010000094.1, read as the reverse complement.
CATTTTGACGGATAGCGGTGGTTTTCAGGTGTTTTCCCTGGCGAAGCTGGCAAAACTTTCTGAAGAAGGCGTCACCTTTCAATCTCACATTGACGGTTCCAAACACCTCCTGACGCCGGAAAAGGCCATAGAGATTCAAACCTGCCTGGGATCAGATATTATTATGTGCCTGGACAACTGCATTCAATATCCGGCCACCAGGGCACAAAGTCTGGCGGCCTTGGAGGCGACCACCAAATGGGCCCAAAGATGCAAGCAGGCCTGGCAGGAAACCGAAAACGATTCCAACACACTCTTCGGCATCGTTCAGGGGAGTATGTTCAAAGATCTGCGCCAGAGATCCGCCGATGATTTGATGAATATCGGTTTTAATGGTTACGCCATCGGTGGACTGAGTGTCGGGGAGCCTGCGGAGATGATGCTGGAGATGGCGAATTTTACGCTGCCGCTTTTACCGGAAGACAGACCCAGGTACATTATGGGAGTCGGCACCCCTGAAAATCTGGTTGAACTGGCGGCCCTTGGCGCCGATATGTTCGATTGTGTGCTGCCCACCCGCAACGCCAGAAACGGACAGCTGTTCACACGAAACGGCGCTGTCAACATCAGCAACTCGCAATATAAAGACGATACCGAACCGATAGATGCCAATTGCCGCTGCTACACCTGCCGCAATTATTCCCGGGCCTATCTGCGTCACCTTTACCTGGCGCGGGAACTGCTGGCATATCGTTTAAATACGATCCATAATGTTTATCATTTTATTAATTTTATTAAGCGCATGCGGGATGCCATTTTATCCGATTCCTTTGAATCATTTCGAAAAGATTTTTATCGCCAGCTGGACAATTAACAGGTATAAAGGAGAAAAATATCATGAAAGAAAAAGTTGAAGCAGCACTGCAAAAAGTAAGACCGATGCTCCAGGCCGATGGCGGCGATGTGGAGCTCGTTGACGTTCAGGACGGCATTGTGACGGTCCGCCTGCAGGGTGCCTGCGGCGGTTGCCCCATGTCCCAGATGACCCTTAAAAATGGTATCGAAAGAATTCTGAAAGAGGAAGTCCCCGAGGTCGTGTCCGTAGAATCTGTGCCCTAGCGGAGGCCAGCGGCCGTTGGAGGATTGAGGCTGGAGGTTTGAGGCAGGGGCCTTCGGCCGTTGGAGGTCCGAGGTATGAGGTTTGAGGCAGGGGCCTTCGGCTGTTGGAGGTCCGAGGTATGAGGTTTGAGGCAACGATATAAACGCAAGGCTGATAAGAAAATCAGAATTGCCTTTTGCCTCTAACCTCCAACCGCTGCAAGCTTCTCACCTTCTTATCTTCTTAACTTCTAATCAACTTCACCAGAAAGGAGGTGCAATGAAAGTCTTGAAAATCGACCATCTCGGGATAGCTGTAAATAGCATCGATCAGGGGAAAAATTTTTGGACGGATGTTTTGGGATTGGAATTCGAAGGATCCGAAACCGTTGACGAGCAGAAAGTCACCACGGCGTTTTTTCCGGTCGGTGAAAGTGAGGTGGAGCTGCTCGAATCCACGGCACCCGACGGGCCTATTGCCAGGTACCTGGAGAAGAAGGGCGAAGGGATTCAGCATGTCGCCTTCCGGGTGAAAAATATTGATGCAGCCTTGCAGGAGCTTAAAGAAAAAGGAATTCGGCTGATCGATGAAAAACCCCGGAAAGGGGCCGGCGGTGCTAAAATTGCTTTTTTGCATCCCAAATCCACCAACGGTGTTCTGGTCGAGCTGTGTGAGAGGGACTAATCGAATTCGGAATGCGGAATGCGGAATTCGGAAGTGGGAAGGCGGAATTCGTCCTGCGACGAGTAGATTATAGTTGAAGGCGGAACGTGGAAATAGGTTGCGAGTTGCGTGTTACGAGTTGCGGGTTTCGAGTTGCGTGTTACGGGGTTCCGGGTTGCAGTTCGGAACGGTGTTCCCTTGCGTGCCTGGATTCTGCGTTTAATACTGCCGATCCCTGAAACCTGAGACCTGACACCTTAAACCCTATACCTTATACCAATTATGGATAGCACCGAGTATCGAGCATCGAGCAACCAGCATCGAGTATCTCGAGTCGAATATCTACTAACTTTGAATATTTGATAGTTTGCCAAATTAAGCATTTATGGAGGAATTTCGACTATGTCCGAGCATCCCGATAAGCAAAAATGGATTGATCTTGCGACCAAGGAGTTGAGAGGAGAGCCGCTGGAGTCGTTAGACTGGTTAACGCCGGAAGGGATCCCGGTAAAGCCGATGTACACCGCCGAAGACATTGAAGGCCTGGAGCATGTCAACACCCTGCCCGGCATGCCGCCTTACGTGAGGGGCCCCAAGGCGACCATGTATGCCGGAAGACCCTGGACCATCCGTCAGTATGCCGGATTTTCCACTGCCAGGGAATCCAATGCCTTTTACCGCCGGTGTCTGGCGGCCGGCCAGAAAGGGCTTTCCGTGGCCTTTGACCTTGCCACCCATCGGGGCTTCGACTCCGATCACCCCCGGGTCGTCGGTGATATCGGCAAAGCCGGGGTTGCGGTGGACTCGGTCGAAGATATGAAAATTCTTTTCGATCAGATTCCTCTGGATCAGATGACGGTTTCCATGACCATGAACGGGGCCGTCCTTCCCATTTTAGCGGGCTACATTGTGGCTGCCGAGGAGCAGGGCGTCAGCCAGGACAAATTAAGCGGCACGATCCAGAATGACGTCTTAAAGGAATTTCTTACTCGCAACACCTATATTTATCCGCCCGGGCCCTCCATGCGCATCGTCTCGGATATCATCGCTTACTGCTCGAAAAATATGCCCAAATACAACTCCATCAGTATCAGCGGCTACCATATGATGGAAGCCGGGGCGGATTCCGTGCTTCAAACCGCATTTACCATGGCTGACGGTGTGGAATATGTTCGCGCGGCTTTGAATGCCGGACTGGACATCGATGCCTTTGCGCCGCGGCTGTCTTTCTTTTTTGGAATCGGGATGAACTTTTTCATGGACATTGCCATGTTAAGGGCCGCGCGATTTTTGTGGCATAAACTGATGGCTGAGTTTAACCCCAAAAATCCGCGATCAAGCATTTTGCGCACCCATTGCCAGACCTCCGGGTGGAGCCTGACCGCCCAGGATCCTTACAATAATATTATTCGAACCACCCTGGAGTGCTTGACCTCCGTCCTGGGCGGGACCCAGTCTTTGCATACCAACTCCTTTGACGAAGCGGTGGGTTTGCCGACGGATTTTTCGGCCCGTATTGCCCGCAACACCCAGATTATCGTTCAGGAAGAATCGCAGATCTGTCAGGTCGTCGATCCTCTGGCCGGTTCCTATTACGTCGAAGCGCTGACCGATGGGATTGTGCGCGCGGCCGGCAAAATTATTGCCGAAGTGCAAGAGATGGGCGGTATGGCCAAGGCCATTGAAACGGGCATGCCCAAATTGCGCATCGAAGAGTCGGCGGCACGCCGCCAGGCTCGGATCGACCAGGGCAAGGATGTCATCGTCGGGGTCAATAAATATCAAATCGATGAAGATGTCGACCTGGAAATACTGGAGGTTTCGGCCAGCGTGCGCGACGATCAGATTGCAAGGCTCAAGGAATTAAAAGCCTCCCGCGACAACAAAAGCGTTCAAAAGGCTTTGGATGCCCTGACCCATGCCGCCACATCCGACGACAACCTGCTGGAGTTGTGTATCAATGCCGTCCGGCTCAGGGCAACGGTTGGCGAAATTTCCGATGCCCTTGAGAAAGAGTTCGGGCGTTACGTGGCCACCACCCAGTGCATTTCCGGGGTGTATGCCGCGGAGTATGGCAAGGATGAAATCATTGACGCCGTGCTCAAGCGGACCGAACAGTTTCAGGAAAAAGAGGGGCGGCGACCCAGGATACTGGTAACCAAAATGGGCCAGGATGGTCACGATCGTGGAATCAAGGTGATTGCCACCGGGTTTGCCGATCTGGGGTTCGATGTGGATATCAGTCCCCTGTTCCAAACGCCCGGGGAAGTTGCCAAAATGGCAGTCGAAAATGATGTGCATGTTGTCGGTGTATCCAGTCAGGTTGCAGCTCACAAAACCCTGGTACCTCAACTGGTCGAAGCTCTGAAAAGCGAGGGCGGAGAGGATATTCTGGTGGTCGTCGGCGGCATTATTCCGCCGGCCGATTACGATTTTCTCTACGATGCGGGAGCGGCCGGAGTATTTGGCCCCGGGACGCCGGTCACCGAATCGGCCAATCAGGTGCTGAATGCGTTGGAAAGGGCTTAGCCTGCGGCTAAATAGTTGCATAGTAATTGATGGGGGGCAGGAATTAGACCAGAAACCTGAAACCAACGAGTGTAAATGTCCAGAATATGAATACCATGGATCCTCAGGCTTACATCGACGGCGTGATTTCCCGTGATCGCCGGATGATGTCCAAAACTATTACGTTAATTGAAAGTTCGCTCGCGACCCATCAAAAAGCGGCGCGCCGGATTATTGATGCTTTTTTGCCGCATACGGGGAATGCCGTTAGGCTTGGCATTACAGGTGTTCCGGGAGTCGGCAAAAGCACCTTTATTGAGAGTCTGGGGATGTCCCTGGTAAAAGACAGCCACCGGGTGGCGGTGCTCGCCGTTGATCCCAGCAGTGTTCGTAGTGGCGGCAGCGTTATGGCCGATAAAACACGCATGGAAAAGCTAACGAGCGAAGAAAATGCATTTATACGGCCATCGCCAGCGGGCGGTGCGCTGGGCGGTGTTGCGCGCAAAACCCGGGAGACCATGCTTATTTGTGAAGCCGCCGGTTACGACGTCATTATCGTGGAGACCGTCGGTGTCGGTCAATCAGAAAGCACGGTGGCTTCCATGGTTGACTTTTTCCTGGTGCTCATGCTGGCCGGCGCCGGTGATGAACTCCAGGGAATCAAAAAAGGTATCCTTGAACTTGCCGACGCCATCGCGATTACCAAGGCCGATGGTGATAACGTTGATAAAGCGAAAAAAGCGGCCCGGGTTTATGAAAATGCTCTGCATTTTTTACGGCTGGCCTCACCTGCCTGGGTTCCCCCTGTATTGACCTGCAGCTCTGCGGAAAATGTCGGCATTCGAGAAATCTGGCAGACCGTTTTGAGGCACCACCAAAAGTTTTCCGAGACCGGCGAGCTGGAGCAAAAAAGAAAGCAGCAGGCGCTGGACTGGATGTGGTCGCTGATTGAAGAAGGTATCAGGATCCGTTTTAATCAAAATCCTGAAGTCAAATCGCGCCTGCGCAAAATTTCCCATGCGGTTGAAAAAGGGAACACTGCGCCTACCGTTGCGGCCGAGGAACTTCTTTTTTTCCTTGACAAAAAATAGCTTGTGTAGGAAGTTTCAAATTTGATTTTTGATCTTCCGGCAATATTGCCGACACGTTGTTTCCGCTCATGAACGAGAAACTTGCCGCAAGTTTTACAAGAAGAAAGGAATGAATAATGGGAATCGTGGAAGATAAAATTAATGACCTGAAAGCCCGGGAAGCAAAGGTGCTTGAAATGGGCGGAGAAAAAGCGGTTGCCGCCCAGCGGGAAAAAGGTAAATTGACCGCCCGCAAGCGCCTGGACCTTTTATTTGATAAAGGGACATTCCGCGAAATCGATATGTTTGTCAGCCACCGCGGTGTTAATTTCGGCATGGAAAATGTGGACATCCCGGCTGACGGGGTAATTACGGGCCATGGTCTGGTGGATGGACGGACGGTGTTTGCCTATGCCCAGGATTTTACCGCCCGGGCCGGCAGCCTCGGTGAAATGCACGCCAAAAAGATCTGTAAAGTAATGGATCTGGCAATGAAAGCGGGGACACCTTTTGTGGGGATTAACGATTCCGGCGGGGCCCGGATACAGGAAGGCGTGGATGCGCTTTCCGGATACGGTCAGATATTTTTCCGCAACTCGGCGGCCTCGGGCGTAATCCCGCAGATTTCAGCCATCATGGGGCCCACCGCCGGTGGCGCCGTCTACTCGCCGGCGATGACCGATTATGTATTCATGGTAAAAAACAGCAGCTACATGTTCATCACCGGACCCGACGTCATCAAATCCGTCACCGGTGAGGAAATTACTTTCGAGGAGCTGGGAGGCGCCAAGACCCACAACGAAAAAAGCGGGGTCGCCCATTTTGCCTGTGAAAGTGATGAAGATGCGATTAATCAGATTAAACGCCTGTTGTCCTATCTGCCTTCCAACAACATGGAAGATCCGCCTTACGTGGATACCGGTGATGACCCGAACCGAACCGAAGCAGCGCTGAATACGGTGATACCTGATAGCCCCAATAAAGCCTATGACATGAAAGTCATCATTGGCGCCATTGTCGACAACGGCGAATTTTTTGAGCCGCATGAATTTTTTGCTCGCAATATCATTGTGTGCCTGGCCCGGTTAAACGGCAGAGCCATCGGTATTATTGCCAATCAACCCAGTGTGCTGGCCGGCTGCCTTGACATCAACGCATCGGACAAAGCCACCCGGTTTATCCGCTTCTGTGATTCGTTTAATATTCCTTTGCTGACCATTGCCGATGTCCCTGGCTATCTGCCCGGCAGCCAGCAGGAGTGGGGCGGCATTATCCGGCACGGGGCCAAACTTTTGTGGTGTTATTCTGAAGCAACGGTACCAAAATTGCTGCTGGTACCCCGCAAAGATTATGGCGGCTCTTATCTGGCCATGTGTTCAAAAGATCTCGGCGCCGATATGGCCTTTGCCTGGCCGACAGCCGAAATTGCGGTCATGGGCGCGGCCGGCGCG
>JAFDDW010000093.1 GCA_019310665.1 Deltaproteobacteria bacterium | reverse complement strand
GTGGTGGATGAGATGGTCAGTATGATAACCGCCCAGAGGGCCTATGAGGTCAACAGCAAATCCATCCAGACCGCCGATGAGATGCTGCAGATGGCCAACAATATCAAACGTTAGAGAATATAATATGAAGGTTTTGAAATTGGGATATCCGACTCCTGGAAAGGTAAAGCCGTTCGTTTTTTATCTGCTGGCAGTGCTGTTCATGCCGGCCATGGTCGCCCTGGTTTTTGCAGGCGATTTAACGCGCGTCCGCATAGCCGAAAATGTGCAGATCGATGATGAGAACATCCTTTTGGGAAAAATCGCAACGATCGAGGGCGGTGACCCCATGGTAATCAGGGAGTTGAGCCGCATCGTGGTGGGCAGAGCGCCTCTGGCAGGTGGTTCGCGAAATATTAAAGACAGCCTAATCAAACAGCGCATAAAACAACACGGTGTCGATCCTGGCGAGCTGATATTGCAGATTCCTTCCCAAATTGCTGTTTCTCGCAGTTTTATCGAGATCGAAATAGATAAGCTCAAGGCGCTGGTATCCGACCATATCTCAAAAAATTTCCTGCCGCAAAACAAAAATGCCCGCATTAAAGACATACGGATTACCGAAAACCTGCGGTTGCCCGGCGGCCGCATTTCATATGATGTCATTGCTCCCCGTAATCGGGATCTGGTTGGAAAAGTCCCGTTTTCAATCAAATTTAAAGTGAACGACATTTTTTATAAGCGCATCTGGGCCACCGTCACCATCGAAGTCTTGGCCGAGGTCGTGGTGACACAAAAGCCGCTGGGCCGGCATAAGCCCATTACCGAAGATGACATCCGGGTAGTAAAAATGGATCTGGCTGATTTGCCCTCGGACGTGATTACCGACCCGGAGGCGGTCCTCGGGAAAAGGACCAGAAGGGCCATCGGGGCCAAAACAGTGCTGCGGGCCAAGCTGGTAGAATTTCCTCCCCTGGTCAAACGCGGTGATGTGGTGGTGATTATAGCCGAAACCCAGGGGTTTAGAATTACCACCCTGGGACAGGTGAAAAAGAAGGGGGCGCTCGGCGACCGCATACCGGTGATTAATTTCGATTCCAAAAAGATCCTTTACGCCCGGGTGATAAATTCCAATACGGTGAAGGTTGATTTCTAGTGGATCGATTCGAATAGGCACCCAACACATCTATAAGGTAGGTGAACATGCAGACAACACACGATCGCTTAATCTCAGGCATACTTGCGTTATGGCTGCTTGTTGGAATTGGCGGATGCACCGGTAACCGGAAGAATATTCAACCGGCCATTCAGCAGATGCCCCCTTCGCAAATGATCGTGCGGCAGCCGGCAGTTTCGGTTGAGGAAAATAATGGTTCTCTGTGGCAGGCGCGCAGCTCCTTTAACGGATTGTTTATCGATACTAAAGCTCGCAATATGGGAGATATTGTTACCGTTAAAATCGAGGAATATGCTAAAGCCACCAACAAGGCCAATACGGAAACTGAGCGTACCTCCGGACTTGAGGCCGGTATCGAGAAATTGTTCGGTATTGAAGACTGGTGGCAGGATGAGATTCTGCCCGACGTCAACGGCAAATGGCCCAAAATAGATCCATTCGGAAAGCCTTCGGTTAAGGGCTATCTGAAAAGCGAGTTTGAAGGGGATGGCGAAACCAGCCGCAGCGGCAATCTTGAGGCCTTCATTACCTGCCGGGTGGTCGACGTCATGGCCAACGGCAATCTGAAAATCGTCGGGACCCGTGAAGTGATGGTAAATCACGAAAATCAGTTAATCATTTTGTCAGGTATTATCCGGCCCCGTGATATTTCGGATACCAACGTTATTTTGTCCACTTTCATTTCAGATGCCAAAATAGCCTACAGCGGCTCCGGCGTGATCGATGATCGCCAGCGTCCGGGATGGCTGGCCAATCTGTTGAATAATGTGTGGCCGTTTTAATCCGCCGGCAAATCAGGATTAGATACTTAGTACACAATTTTATAAATACGGTAGCAGATAAAAATCTCACCGCAGAGCACGCAGAGCACGCAGAGAAATTATAACGTTTAATCATCATCATGACCTCTGCGGTAATTTAAAAAAAACCCGGAATATGTAATAATATTTGTGATTATATGAAATCATCAATAATTAAGTTAGCCTTTTTTCTGGCGATTCTACTTGGCGTTGTCGGTCAGGCCCACGGCGTACGCATTAAAGACATTGCGGATATCAAGGGCGTACGTGAGAATCAGTTGGTCGGCTATGGCCTGGTTGTCGGATTGAACGGAACCGGTGACAGTGATGATGCCATATTTACGATCCAGTCCTTTGCCAGCATGCTGGAGAGAATGGGAGTCACGGTTAGACCGGAAGACATTGAAGTTGACAATGTGGCGGCTGTTATGGTGATCACAGATTTGCCTGCTTTTGCGCGTACAGGAAGCCGAATCGATGTTCTCGTCAGCTCGATCGGCGATGCCGAAAATCTCCAGGGAGGCACTCTGATGTTCACCCCCTTAAAAGGCGCTGACGGGCAGGTTTATGCCATTGCGCAGGGACCCGTCAGTACCGGCGGATTTGTGGTCGGCACCGAATCCGGGTCAGGGGTGCAGAAAAACCATCCCACTGCCGGCCGGGTTGTCAATGGGGCGATCATCGAAAAAGAGATATTAACCAATTTTAATAAGAAACAATCATTGACCTTAAATCTTCACCGCGCCGACTTTACCACCGCATCCCGGGTAGCCCAGGCGATTAATATTGCGTTTTACGATCAAATTGCCCGCACCCAAGATGCCGGCACCATTGAGGTGCAAGTGCCCGAGAAATACAAAGGCAATACCGTGGCGATGGTAACCATGATAGAACGGCTGGGTGTGACACCGGACATGGTTTCGAAAGTGGTTATCAACGAACGCACCGGCACCGTTATCATGGGACAAAATGTCAGGGTTTCAACCATCGCCATTGCCCACGGGAATTTGAGTATTGAAATCAAGGAGGATCAGAATGTCTCCCAGCCGATGCCGTTTGCGAGACGCGGTCGGACGGTTGTGACACCGGAGTCCCAGGTTCTGGTCCAAGAAGGTAACAACCCGATATTTTTAGTGGAATCCGGCGTGAGTATCGGCGAATTGGTGAAAGCGCTTAATGCTTTGGGTGTCTCGCCGCGGGATTTGATTTCCATCTTCCAGGCCCTCAAAGTCGCCGGGGCCCTGCAGGCCGACCTGGAGATCATGTAATGGATGAAAACAATCCTCTGGCCTCTCTGGCAGCATTCCATTTCAACCAGCAGTATCAAAATCAAAGGCTCGGTAATACATTTAAATCCATAAAACCATCAGCGACCGATCAAGCTGATCCGAAACTGCAAGCTGCCTGCCGGGAGATGGAGTCTCTATTTCTCTCTTACATGCTCAAAGAAATGCGTGCCACGATCAACAAATCAGGCTTTATCAGTGGCGGTAAAGCCGAAGAAATCTTCACCTCACTGCTGGATGTCGAGCTTTCCAAAAAAATGTCTGCTGCCGGGGGCATCGGGCTGTCTGCTATATTGCTGAAGCAACTGGGCGCAGAAGGCCAAACCGGGACAAGCCGGGAAAAATAAAGTGAGCTAAAGTGCCTAAAATGCCTAAAATGTCTAAAATTGAGGTGTTGCTTCGCTCCGTCTTTTTTTGATAGATCTTTTTAAAATTGATCCGCCGCAGGCGGACCTTAAATATTCAATATTCAATCGAAAATATTCAATCATCCGCCTGTCAGCATCCTCAATAAAAGCCTAAAGTTTTTGATATTTTTGCCGATAGAAATTGTGTCGAATAGTATGGGCAGCAAGGGGTTTTTCTATGAAAATCGATGAAATACTGGAGCAATTATTAGATGTTCTCCATCGGGAAACGGAACTTTACCGGGGCATGTCATCCGTGATGGACAAAGAAAAAAACGCCGCGATTCAATCCGAATTAATCGCCTTAAATGAAGCCGGGATCGAGAAAGAAAATATTCTGGCGGCGCTCGGTTTTCTTGAAGATCAACGACGTGAACTGGTGACAAGCCTGGCAGATAATCTTAATCATCCGGCCCAGGATTTAAACCTGACCGTGATTTCTCAACTAGTGGCAGAACCCTTTGCAGGCCGGATGAAGCAGGTTAGTTCTGATTTGTCGGCTCTGCTTGAAACGCTGCAAGTTGCCAATCAACGCAACCGGCAATTATTTGAGCATTCCCTGGAGCTTCTAAGGGGTTCTTTTAATCTCTTCAGTGAGTTGAGGCCATCCAGCCCGGTTTATCACAGGACCGGAGCCATTCAGAACACCCCTGCGTCCGGAAGATGTGTATGCGATGAGGTCTAGCCCTGCGTTTCCAATAGCCGCATCGTTGACTTGTATCTGTTCAGGGGTTCAACCTATGTATTGCCGCAGGGCTGATAGTTATCAGCAGCAATGGCAGAAGAGGGAAGTATGAATCAACCAAATCTAGAGAAAATCATGTCGAATATCAGGTCCTTCCCAAGTATGCCGGCTACCGGCGCAAAGATGCTTACCATGCTCCAAAACCCCGAAACTTCAGTGGAAGAAATTGAAGGCGTGTTGCGCCACGATCCGGGTTTAACAGGCAATCTGTTGAAATTGGCAAATTCTGCCTATTTCGGAATTCCCTCTAAAGTATCATCGGTCAGGCAGGCCGTATTATTACTGGGATTGAAAAAGCTCATCCAGCTTGTCGTTGCTTCCTGTGTAAGTGCCGTTATGGACAAGCCGGTGCCCGGATATGATTTGCCGCCCGGCGACCTTTGGCGACACTCCATTGCGGTTTCGATTGCCGCCGAAGCATTGATCAAGGACAAAAAAGATATCGGCGCTGATGAAATTTTCACCCCGGCTTTGTTGCATGATATTGGCAAGTTGATTCTGGGGCATTTCGTAAAAGACGAACTGGCAGATATCGAAAAGATTGCCGGCAAAGGGATTCCCTATGTAGTTGCCGAGAATATGGTGCTGGGAACGGACCATGCCGAAGTCGGAGCTAAAATCTTAACACACTGGTCCTTTCCCCGTGAAGTCATTGAGGCTGTCAGATGGCACCATGATCCTGATTTTCCCGAACAGGCAAATGCCTCGATTGATATCGTGTATTTGTCCAATCTTTTGTGCCAGACCCGGGGCAAAACCAACGAAAATGGGGGACTTTCATATGATTTATCTCCTGCGGTGATCGAACGGTTGGGGATAGACGTCAGCCAGTTTGACTCGATTGCCGGCAACATCAGCGAGTGGGTTGATGAATTGACGGATGCGTTGACGTTTCATTAAGCAATAAGGAAAGGTGGTTCAGTATGACGGGTATATACGGAGTCTTGAATCTGGCCGGCAACGCTTTGCTGACGCAGCAAAAGGCCATTAGTGTGACCGGAAATAATATTGCCAATGTCAATACCCCCGGTTATTCCCGTCAGAAGTTGATGTTGGAAAACAAGACGCCGGTACAGTCTTCCGTGGGACCCATGGGAACCGGCGTAGAAGCTGTCAGTGTGGAGCGGGTGTACGATCGTTTTTTAGGTGTCCAGATTAACAGCGAAAGTGAAAGCCTTGGACGATGGGAGACCCGGAAGGACGGCCTTGAACTTGCTGAAGTTATTTTCGATGAAAGCGGCGATTTCGGTCTAAATAAGTCTCTCGGTGATTTTTGGGGCGCCTGGCAAAATTTAACCAATGATCCTTCAGGGTACAATGAGCGGATGGTGTTGCAGGTCAGAAGTGAAGTTATGACAGGTACATTCAACCGAATTTATTCAGACCTTGAGAAAGCCCAAGAGGGATTTGATGCCCGCATCGAAGGGGCGGTCGAAGAAATCAACCGGCTGTCGCAGCAGATTGCTGAATTCAATCAGAAAATCGTGGAGGTTGAAGCCACCGGGTACAGCGCCAATGATTATCGAGACCAGCGGGACCTGGCGCTTAAAAAACTGGCCGGGCTGATTGATATCAATAGCTTTGAAGATGCCAGCGGGAAGGTTACGGTTTCGACAGGGACCGGACAGACCCTGGTGGAAAGCAATTCATCTCGAAACTTAACCACCCAGGTCAATGGTTTCGGCTTTAAAGACATTGCCTGGGTCCAGCCGGATGGCATGACGGTTAATATAACCGGCAATATTTCCAACGGAAAGCTGAAAGGGTGGCTGGAGGCCAGGGATGTTGATATCCGTGGCTATAAAGGGCAGCTGGACACCCTGGCCGAGACTTTGATGGATCGCGTCAACAGTTTACACCAGCTCGGTTACGGATTGGACGGTTCCACCTTAAATGATTTTTTGACCCTTGCGCCGGCCGGTGGAAATTTTGCCGAAGCAATCCAGGTTAACCCTGATATTTCAAATAATCTGGATTTAATTGCCGCTTCATCTACCAGCGCTGGAATTCCAGGCAACAATGATCAGGCCATCGCCATTGCGAATTTGCAGCATGCCTTGAGCATGAACGGCAATTCATCTACCTTTGATGACTTTTATAATTCTCTGGTCAGCAAAGTCGGTGGAGATGTTCAAAATGCGAATGCCTATTTTAATCATCAATCCGATATGGTTGTTCAACTCGAAAATCGACGCGAATCGATTTCGGGGGTGTCGCTGGATGAGGAAATGATCAATCTGATCAAGTTTCAAACCGCCTATAATGCGGCTGCAAAACTGATCACAACAGCGGACGAACTGCTGCAAACCGTTTTAGATATGGTCTAACCGGGATAATTCGGAAATTCCAAAACACAAATACCAAATTCCAAATAAATCACAATGACCAAAATTCAAAATACCAAATGCGAATATGATCTTAAGAAAGAAGGTTTCAATTCTATGTTTTGACGGTCTCGTAAGAAGTCGTTACTCCGGAGAAAACCGGCGTCCAAATCCTCTGTAAGTGTTCGAAAAAGCTGAATTCCGGCTTTCGTTGGAATGACACAAAGAACGTTTTTTGACGTTTTGCAAGTTCATCTGTTTTGGTCATTGGATATTGTAGTTTG
>JAFDDW010000092.1 GCA_019310665.1 Deltaproteobacteria bacterium | reverse complement strand
TTAACCCATTTCATACCCAGTTTGAGCAATTCCACATCCTCCGCCATAGCCTTATCAATGGTCGCGGCATCAATAGGGAAATTTTCCAGAAGTTGATTTTTTTGAATTTGGGTTCGAAAATCGTCCAGATCGTATAGCGCTGTATAAAAAAGGGATCTTGATTTCAGATCCAAGGGTCCCGGCATCAGCCGGTTCTTCAAACTGATGATCTGCATCAGTTGGTCATTGATGTCATTGTAAGCTGCGATATCCTGTTCATCGATCCATTGCGGCACTGTTTGCGGTTTTCCTTTTTTAAACCCCAGGCAGTGTGGTTCCCTTAACACCATGAACTGCTCGGTGATCTCACCGGTTTGTCTTGATCGGGAAAGTGCTCTTACCAGCGGGTAGGTGCGACATGATGAGGGGCGGTTTTCATATACCGTGCATCCGCCGGGGGAGACAAACGGACACATGAGGTCGTGGTTGTCCTTGGGCCTCAGTGCTACGATGGGCAGTCCGGATTCAGGCCCGGTGTGCTGGGAAGTATACTGTTCGAGGAATTGCCCGGATGACAGCCCGAGATGGTTTTTTAAGCGCAAAATGTCATAGGGAGTTAAAAACTGGTTCAGGTCCCGGCAGCAGGCGTTGAAACACGGCACATCGGGTGAACACGAAAAGCGAAATGTGCCTTTCGGTGATATGGGTGTTAAATCGGGGTCCAAAGTGTGGGTTCCTCTCAAAATGGTGAAAATAATTCATAGCATGGGCTTTGATTTTTATCCAATTTTTTATATCCTATAGAGGTTCAAGGTTCAGGGTTCACCGTTCAGGGTTAAGGTAACAGCGAACCGCAGAACCGCAGAATTTCGAATATCGAATGTCGAAGGGTGGAAACGCTTCGCTTTAACATATTAAAAAGAAAAAACCGGACCATTAATTCGATTCTGATATCCAATCATTGGGATCTATTACTATCTCATTTTTGCAGTTCTTATGCTCGTAACAAATTCCGCTCTGTCTTAGTAAAATAGACAGCAATTCCTTCCTTCGACATTCTGCGGTTCGATTTTCGATATTCTGCGGTTCACTGTTTCATTAACCCTGAACCTTGAACCTCTGAACACCTGAAACCTTCCTGATGGAGTCCCGACACTGGATTTACCACTACATATGGTACCGGATTTCGTTTTTTTATCCAGATGTTGTAAGGTGCGCCGAAACCATTTAGAATCAGATTTTTTGTCATTTTGTTTGGTTAAAAACACTTGACAAGCCCAGGGTTGAATGATATTGTTTTCACCTTATAGCTACTGTATCCTATTGAAATTATTTGGAATCTTTTCATTATAGTTTTATTTTAAATCGCTTGTATTGCCAAAGAGTTTAACCGGATAGGGGTTCCGGTTGCTATAGAATAAAAAACCCGAGATATAGAAAAAATCGAGCCAAAGTGTGCATTTTTGGTCAACACTATGAAGGGAGGTGCAAACGAGCAAAGGAACGTTTTTTTAGGAGCATTAATTGCAGAGGTAAAAACCAAATTGTTAGAAAAACAAAATTAGGAGGTATACTAAATGCCAAGTTTTGTAATAACTGAAAAATGTGACGGCTGTAAAGGCGGGGACAAAACCGCCTGTATGTACATTTGCCCCAATGACCTGATGGTTCTGGAACCCAACTCGATGAAGGCTTACAATCAGGAGCCCGATCAGTGCTGGGAATGTTTTTCCTGCGTTAAGATCTGCCCGACCCAGGCTATCGAGGTCAGAGGCTATTCCGACTTTGTACCCATGGGAAGTTCCGTTATGCCGATGCTGGGTACCGAAGATGTCATGTGGACCTGCAAGTTCAGAAACGGGCTCATCAAACGCTTTAAGTTTCCCATCCGGACCACTCCCGAAGGACAGGCCAATGCCTATCTGGACCTGAAGGGCAATGACATTGAAAGTGGACTGCTGTCGACCGAAGAAGCAGACGGCCTGGAGTTGCGTGCACCTGCCGCTGACCAGCTGGCCTAGACCCCCAGCTCAGATATAAAGACGATAAATACTTACTGTTAATTTTAATTAGTGATTTAAGGAGGATGCAATATGGCATTACCAAATAACCCTTTGGGTGAACTCAAGGCTGTTAGGGACCCGGAAGTCGAAGAGCGAGAAGTTGATGTTCTCATCGTTGGCGGCGGCATGGCTGCCTGCGGATCCGCATTTGAAGTTAAAAAATGGATGTCCGACGACCAGAGCGTTCTGCTGGTGGACAAAGCCGCCCTGGAAAGAAGCGGCGCGGTGGCACAGGGTCTTTCTGCAATTAACACTTATATTGGCGAAAATGCTCCCGAGGACTACGTGCGCATGGTGCGCAACGACCTGATGGGTATTGTCCGCGAAGACCTGATTTTTGATTTGGGCTTACACGTGGACGATTCCGTCCATCTGTTTGAGGAATGGGGACTTCCGATCTGGAAAAAATCCGAAGAAGGCAAAACCCTGGACGGCAAAAAAGGCCAGAAAATGGGAACGCTGAAATCAGGAGCCTCCCCGGTGCGTACCGGCAAATGGCAGATCATGATCAACGGCGAATCCTACAAACGCATTGTGGCCGAGGCCGCCAAGCTGGCGATCGGTGAAGAAAATGTTCTGGAAAGGGTTTTCATCGTCGAGCTGCTGCTGGACGCCAACAAAGAAAATCAGATCGCCGGCGCGGTCGGTTTTTCCGTCCGTGAAAACAAAGTTTACATCATCAAATGCAAGACCATGATGGTGGCCTGCGGCGGCGCGGTAAACATCTATCAGCCCCGAAGCGTAGGTGAAGGTAAAGGACGGGCCTGGTATCCGGTTTGGAACTCCGGCTCCACTTACACCCTGTGCATGAAAGTCGGTGCCGAACTGTCCATGATGGAAAACCGTTTCACCCCGGCCCGTTTTAAAGACGGTTACGGCCCTGTGGGCGCCTGGTTCCTGTTGTTTAAAGCCAAGACCCTCAACGGTCTGGGCGAAGCTTTTGCCGGCAGTGATGCCGCCAAAGCCGAACTGGAAAGATTTGCGCCATACGGAACCGCGGCCATCACTCCGACCTGTCTGCGCAACCACCTGATGCTATTTGAGATGAAGGAAGGCCGCGGACCGATTATGATGGACACGGTCAGCGCCCTGGCGGAACTGGGCAAGACCATGGACAAAAAAGAGCTCAAACATCTGGAGTCCGAAGCCTGGGAAGACTTCCTGGATATGACCTGCGGCCAGGCCAATTTGTGGTGCGCCACCAATACCGAGCCTGAAAAGAAGAATTCCGAAGTCATGCCGACCGAACCGTATCTGCTCGGATCACACTCCGGCTGCTGCGGTCTGTGGACCTCCGGTCCGGATCTGGACTGGGTACCGGATGCATACAAGATCAAGGCCGATAACGGCAAGGTTTACAACCGCATGACCACGGTCAACGGCCTGTTTACCTCCGGCGACGGTGTGGGCTGCTCCGGTCATAAATTTTCTTCCGGTTCTCACGCCGAAGGAAGGATGGTCGCCAAAGAGCAGGTGCGTTACGCCAAAGATCATGCCGACTATTCACCGGCCTTGGCCCAGAGCACCGAGGAACTGGTCGACATCGTTTACAAACCGGTCCGGACCTACCTGGAGCATTGCGACTACACCACGGCCGACGACGTCAACCCCAACTACATCAAGCCCAACGGCATGATGTACCGCATGATGAAGGCCGGCCATGAATACGGTGCCGGCACGGCCACCTTCTACCAGACCACCAGCAAGAATCTCGAGATCGTAATGGATCTGCTCGCAACGATGCGGGAAGACAACGAGAAGCTGGCGGCCGGTGATCTGCATGAACTGATGAGAGCCTGGGAGATCCAGCACCGGATCTGGACGCTTGAATCCCATCTGCGTCACATCCAGTATCGTAAAGAGACCCGCTATCCCGGCTTCTACTATCAGGCCGATTATCCGGGAACGGATGATGAGAACTGGTTCTGCTTTGTCAATTCCAAGTATGATCCGAAAGAGCAGAAATGGGATATCTTCAAAAAAGACTACATCAAGATCATCAAGGACTAACTGAGTGTCGGCCGTGATATATCGTTGATGACATAACGCCTCCAGGTGTCTTGGGACACCTGGAGGTTTTTATTAACAGCGTTTGAAACCCTAAACTGCACGGAGGGAAAGCATGACAGAAGAACAAACAGTCCCTGCTAGTGGAAGCATCTTAGTCGTTGGCGGAGGGATCAGTGGCTTGACCACGGCGCTGGAAGCCGCCGAAGTGGGGTACGAGGTTTTCTTGGTCGAAAAAAATCCTTTTCTGGGCGGACGGGTAGCTCAACTCAATCAATATTTTCCCAAGCTATGCCCTCCGACCTGCGGGCTTGAGATCAATTTCAGGCGCATTAAGGATAATCCAAGAATAAAAGTCTTAACCCTAGCGGAAGTTGAAAAGGTTGACGGAAGCCCCGGCAACTACGACGTGGCCATTAAGGTCAATCCCCGCTACGTTAATGAAAACTGCACCTGTTGCGGAGATTGTGCGGCGGCCAGCCAGACCGAAATCGACAGCGAATTCGATTTCGGTATGAAAAAGAACAAAGGCGCCTATCTGCCCTTTGAAATGGCCTTTCCATCCCGGTTTGTGATTTCCCCGGAAATTATCGGCAGCGACGATGCCCGGCGCTGCAAAGAGGCCTGCAAATACGATGCGATCGATCTGGACATGGCGGCCAAAACGCTGAACTTAAACGTGGGTTCCATTGTCTGGGCCACCGGCTGGCAGCCCTATGATGCCACCAAAATTGACAATCTCGGTTTCGGTCAGTACCCCAACATCATCACCAACATGATGATGGAGCGGCTGGCGGCGCCCAACGGGCCGACCCGGGGCAAAATCGTGCGCCCATCGGATGACAAGGAGCCTGAAAGCGTTGCCTTTGTGCAGTGTGCCGGATCCCGCGACGAGAATCATTTGCCTTACTGCTCCTACATTTGCTGTATGGCCTCTCTGAAGCAGGCCACCTATATTCGCGAACGATACCCGCAGGCCAAAATTTATGTGTTCTACATCGACTTGCGGACACCGGGATACCGCTATGAAAAATTTTACGAGAAAATCAAAGAAGATGAAAACATCTTTTTTATCAAAGGTAAGGTGGCCGAGGTCAGCGAAGACCCGGCCAACAAGAATATTACCGTGGTTGCCGAAAATGCCGTAACCGGCGAAAAAATCCACCAGACTGTGGAGATGGTTGTTCTCGCTACCGGAATGCAGCCCACAACCGCAACAGACAAACTTCCGGCGGATTTAACGTACAGCGAGGACGGATTTATCATCAATAATTTCGAAAACGGCGGAATGTTTGCAACCGGATGTGCCAACAAACCGGCTGACGTGGTTTCATCCAATCAGAATGCAACCGGCATGGCTTTAAAGGCCATTCAAACCCTGGTGAACAGGTAGGAGGTTATCCATGGATAAAAAATATGGTGTGTATATCTGCGAAGGCTGTGGGATTGGAGAGGCCCTGGATATCGAAAAGCTTTGCGATGTACCCAAGGAAGAAGGCTTGGCCGTTAAGACCTGCCCGGTACTGTGCGGCAAAGAAGGCGTTGAGCTTCTCAAAAAAGACATTGCCGACGACGGCGTCAATACCCTGGTGCTGGCGGCCTGCTCGCGCCGGGTGCTCTATGATGTGTTTCGGTTTGACGGCTGCATCGTTGAGCGGGTCAACCTGAGAGAGCAGGTGGTGTGGTCCCATCCCCGGTCCAAGTATCCGGCTCCCACCGCAGATCAAAAAGATGATGAGGAATTCATCGATCTCGTTCAAATGATGGCGGAAGACTATCTGAAGATGGGCATGGCCCGGGTGGAAAAAGTGGATCTGCCGGAGCCTTACCTGCTGGACACGTTCAGCCGCAAAATACTGGTGATCGGCGGAGGGATAACCGGGATCTCAGCGGCCATCGATGCCGCCAAAACCGGCTATGAAGTTACGATCGTTGAAAAGGAATCCGTCCTGGGCGGCAATGCTAAAAATTGGCGTAAACAGTTGCCGGGCGCTTACCCCTATGACGGCCTGATTAGGCCGACCCTAGACTCTAAAATCAAAGAACTGGGAAATTATTCCCGCATTGCGGTCAAAACCGAGACCGTGGTCGCGCGGATCGCCGGCGCGCCGGGGGAATTTACAGT
This sequence comes from Deltaproteobacteria bacterium, assembly GCA_019310665.1. Taxonomy (GTDB): domain Bacteria; phylum Desulfobacterota; class Desulfobacteria; order Desulfobacterales; family JAFDCJ01; genus JAFDCJ01. Next base: position 1,078 of record JAFDDW010000092.1, on the reverse strand, counting down.
TACTTTTAAAAAGCCCGGTGAGAAAACGGAGTTTGACGTTCCCTATCCTCTGCCTGACGAGATGAAGGTTGATGACAAAGGCAAAGAACTGACGGCCGAGCAGCTCCATGAAAAATTCATGGAGTACAACGAAGGCAAGCAGGACATTCTGACCCTTGATCCCAACGGTGAAAAATTCGGCGCCGTTATCCTGGCGGCCGGCTGGCGGCCCTACCAGCCCGAAGAAGGGGAATTCGCCCATCTGGGTTTTGGGGTACTGCCCGATGTGGTTACCAACCATCAGTTTGAAGAAATGGCTGCCGGCGGCCAGATTACACGGCCTTCCGACGGCCAGGAGGCCAAATCGGTGGTTTTCATTCAGAGCCCCGGCCAGGGAGACGACAAAGACTTCCCCTATGCCGGTGCCGTGACCAGCCTGGTGGCCCTTAAACAGGCCAAATACGTACGCGATGATTACGCCGACGGCAAGGCCTTTGTATTTTACCAGCACATGCGCACCCTGGGTCTAACGGAAAACTTTTACAAGAGCATCCAGCAGGATCAGGGAATCTTTTTAACCAAGGGTGAGGTCACCGCTGTTTCCAAAAACGGTGACGGCATGATCGTCGAGGCCGACAACACCCTGCTGGGCGAAAAAATCCAGGTCAAAGCCGACCTGGTGGTGCTGGCCACGGGTATGGTGCCGGTCACCAAAGATGATCCGGTGGTCAATTTGGCTACCGCCAGGGACCGGGATTCCGCGATAATGCGCTTTTTGATGACTATGCGGATTCCAATTTTATCTGCTTTCCCTATGAAACCCAGCGGACCGGTATCTATGCCGCCGGCGGTATTCGGCGCAGCATGACGGTGGAAGAAGCCACGGAAGATGCCACCGGTGCGGCTCTAAAAGCCATCCAGTGCCTGGAGTCGACCAATCGCGGGATTTCGGTGCACCCCAGATCCGGTGATATGACCTTTCCCGACTTTTTCTTTCAACGTTGCACCCAGTGCAAACGGTGCACCGAGGAGTGTCCTTTCGGGGCCATTGACGACGATGAAAAAGGTACGCCCAAACCCAATCATACCCGCTGCCGGC
>JAFDDW010000729.1 GCA_019310665.1 Deltaproteobacteria bacterium | reverse complement strand
ACTACACAAAGGTTTCACCGCGGAACAATTTTTCGTAACTGGCGTAGCTTTCCAGCAGCCGTTCTCCGAGCATTCCGGCAAGACGTTTGAAAAATATGAGTCCATTTGTGGGGTCTTTTTCCAAAAGCTTTTGGAAATCGTTCCTGTGAAGTTTGCGCATCGTCGTCTGCTTGACGCATTCTGCTGTCGATGAAAAAACATCGCGGTCCACGAGGCTCGACCAGCCAAAGGTCTCTCCAGGGCGACGTACGGTGTAAATCACTTGACCGGTTTCTCCCATTTTTAAGTGAACGCAGCCAATCAATAAAAGATAGGCGTGATTCGCAGGATCTCCCTTGCGAAAAAGAATATCTCCTTGCTCATGTTCTTCCTTTACCGACATGGCCGTGAGTGCTTTCACGAAATCTCTGCCTACCCCCCGCGTAAGTTCTGCCTGCTGGATATACATGACTATTGCTCCTTTCTGCCTTAATTAGGACAGGTTAAGGAAATAATGAGGCGCATCTTAAATAGCAGAAGACTCTTTTTAATGTCAAGAAATTTGGATTTAGCAGGTAGGCAAAAATTCCTTGAATAACATTAGTAAAACGAATCATTCTTCCAACATTTTAATATGAATATCACCATTTGTGGTGCTTAATGTGATCTTATCACCACCATCATTAATATCCCCTTTAGCTGTAATCTTACTACTGTTTTCTCCTTTAATGGTTAATGGAAAATCCGAATAGATCCGATAGTCACGCCTGGCGCTACGAGTGATTTTCAACGTTGCAGATACGCTTGCCGCTAAGCTCTTAGGTATATGCAAAGTTATCGATCCGCCTGAGGAATCTAAGTTTACATGGGTGTCTACATTTTTATCATCAATAATCATCTCGGCTTCTATTTTGCCGCCGGAAGTATCCGCTTCAATAAAGCCTCTTGCTTGTAAAATTTTGATGCTGCCACCGGAGGTTTCTGCTTTAACAGGGCCGCCACTGCTGCCAATAAAAAGATTTCCACCCGAAGAGTCTATGATAAGTGTGGATTGAGGATTTACCATTAATTTTACCTAATCGAATGCTTCCGCCAGAAGTATCTACTTTGAGATTTCCATCGACATCGCCCACTTTAATACTACCACCTGATGTATGGGCATCAACATCACCCTGAGTAACATTGCCAATGCTAATACTTCCGCCGCTGGTATTTACCTTGACTTCACCACTGATATCGGCAACACCGATAGAGCCGCCACCCGTTTTTAAATCAAGATTAAATTCTGGTGGGACTTTGATGATAAATTTAACCGAAACCTTGTTGTTCCAGTCGCCATCGCCTTCAACAAATATGTCGTTGCCTTTTTGGTCAAAATTAACCTTGAAACCATCCAACCGTTTTTGTTTTTTAGCTTTTTTTTCAACTAAAACGTCTACCGTTTGTTTGTCCCAGGTTTCGACTTTAATTGACCCCTGATCACTTTCGATGGTCAAGGTGCCGCCTGATTTAACCGAAAAAGACTTATCGACATTCTCGGTTTCACTTTTTACCGGTGTTGCTGCCATCACGCTATATAACGCCACCAGCAGAAAAAGGATTCTTTGTATTGAATTATTCATTGTTTACCTCATTTAGATAGCCTGGTTTGAAACCGGAGCCGGACTAGGATAGAACACTGACAACTACGGCGTGAGCTTAAAAACAAGACTGTCTCTAAATTCACGTCCAGGATATTTTCTTAAAACCGATGTGAATTTATACCGCTGCTGCATACCCGACAGATATGATCAGCAAAGGCTCGTGTGTGCGGGGTATCTTCATAATTTCAATGAGTTCCTTATCATGAAACGCCCCGACAATTCCGGCCTTCAGGCCCAGTGCTTCGGCCTGAAGAAACAGGTTTTGACCAATATGCCCCGCTTCGATCATCGCATATCGAATACCACGGTTTCCGTATTTTACTGCCACTCGTCTGTACTCGGCAGTAATGACAAGGTTAATCGGTGCTTTGGCCATCCACATCTGTGAAAGGGCCGCCCTGGCGATACTATCTCTCAAATCTCGTTTTGTTACCAGTGACAAACTGTGCCCCTTAGGTTCGTATTGGTAAACGCCGGCTTCAATTTGCTCCACACTGTCTTGGCCCACTACGGCATAGACGTCCATGGGATAAAGGGCTCCTGCTGAGGGGGCGGCCCGTTTAAATCCGCTGTCCTCCGTTATCCCCTGGGCAGCCCATAGCAGTTGCGACACCTGATCCAAAACCAAGAGCTGTGGCATATACGCCCGAATTGTTCTCCTTTGCTTGATCGCCCTTTCCACTGAGACCGTTCCTTCATTTTTTGGTAGTGGTAGTTTCATAACACCCCCCTGGCATTGCCTATTGTCTTTCGCAGCCGCCCATCTCAGGGGCCACGATAAAGTAAGACAAAAAGCGGCAAACCAATTGACAAGACGAGTCAAGATCTTTCTTCGTTCCTTTTTGAAAACCATCTTATTCTCGACAATATAGCAAAAAAACCGATTTCAGTTGAATAAACTAATCTGGTGTTATCCGTCATTAATCCTACTAAGTGGGATTTTGTTAGGGTCATGAAGGGGGCTCCGTTAAGTCGAACGTGATGGTTCTCGTTACGGGTGCGCCAATTGTCGGATCAAGTTAACGTTTATGATATGTTTTTGTCAAGGAAATCTGATAGTTC
>JAFDDW010000728.1 GCA_019310665.1 Deltaproteobacteria bacterium | reverse complement strand
CCGGAACGGCTGTTTTTGGGCAGGTAGGTCGCTGCAAAGAAAGGCTTTTTATCCGGCGTCATGAAAATGCTTAACGGCCAACCGCCGCTGCCGGTAAGCATCTGGCAAGCGGCCATGTAGACCGCGTCAATGTCCGGGCGTTCCTCGCGGTCGACCTTAATGCAAACAAAAGTATCATTGAGATATCCTGCGGCTTCTTTATCTTCAAATGATTCTTTTTCCATGACATGGCACCAGTGGCAGGTGGCATAACCGATGGAAAGGAAAATAGGTTTGTGCTCCGCTCTGGCCTTTGCGAAGGTTTCATCGGACCAGGGATGCCAGTCCACCGGATTGTGAGCATGCTGGATGAGATAGGGGCTTTTTTCATTGATGAGGTGATTGGGGGACATATATTACTCCTGTATGTAGCTATTCGAAACCATGTTGGGTTTAAATCAAGAATTTGTTTATAAGCAACGCCTTGAATCAATTAGATAATGCCTAAAATGCACTAAAGTGCCTAAAGTTGAGGTCCGCCTCCGGCGGATCGATTATAATGGATTCAAATTCGTGTTCCTAATATAGGCACTGAGGTATGGGTTTGCAATCCGGATTGTAATCAGGTGTTGTACCGAACCATTTTAAAGTGAGGCTCACTGATTGTATGGATCTCAGCGATCACCGGTGTCAAGATTTTAGAATCTGTTGTGACCTAAAATAGATAGTATGCCTTATTTTTAGGCATTTTAGGCAATTTAGACACTTTAGGCATTCTTTACTGGTAGCCCATAATGTTATATAGAAAGCGTTATGAACTGGCATTCCGGGTTTTCGATCTAGCGGGATAAATGGTGATAGGGTGGAAAGGTGGTGAGTCGCGGATCTTCTACCGGTTTTCCGATGGTGAAGTGATATAGGCTCTGATATTCATTATCTGCCAAACCCAATATTTCGTGAACGGCATCGTCAAAAAAACACCCGATGCCGGTGCCTCGCACTCCCTGGGCTTCGGCCGCCAGATATAAAACCTGACCGATCATCCCGCTTTCCCAGAAAAGTTGCCGGATGATTTGAGCGGCCGCCAGCCGGCAGGGATCTTCCCGGAACCCGTATTGAGTGGTGAGTTCGTATCGGTGCTCATCGGTGGACGGCTTGCGGGTCAGATGCGCCGTTTTGTAGATATTTTCCCCATCGGAAAATGTCATTGTGTGTTAATTCGCTGATTTCTCTGCGCCTGGGCGCCGAAGATTTGGGCGCCGAAGATTGTTTGGCCGTTATCCATGAATTGCAATCTGATGAGGTGTTGGGGCAAAAAAAAAGGCAACACCCTGGGGCGTTGCCTTTTATTACGCTATTGTTCCTAATTAATCAACCGCAGCCGCCGTCGCTGCTGCAGGATGAACATGCTGATGCCGGGCCGAAATCGATGCCGGAACTGATCTTAAAACCATACCCCAGAAAATCCACCGTCACGGGTTTGGCTTTTTCATAAAAATCTTTATCAACGATAAACTGACATCCATTAACATCATACACATTATCTGTATCTTTAGGCTCATCCAGAGCCATTGCCAATGAGGGGCCGCCTCATCCACCTTCATTTAAGAAGATCCGGATCGGAGCAACTTCGCGATCCTTAAAGTATTCAGCTATTTGCTGGCTAGCCGCTTCGGTAACTTCTACCATAACATCCTCCTTGAAATTGAATATGATCAGCGCGATTCAACCGGCATGAACGGTCCTGATCGTTGAAATTAGTCTAATGTTAATAACGTCCGACTGGTTTGTCAATGGTCAATATCTCCGGGTTTCGGGCTGCGCGTTACGAGTTCCGGGTAGCGTGCGGGTTGCGGGTTACGAGTTCCGGGTTGCGTGTTGCGCGTTTCGGGTCGCTGGATGCTCGTACTCGTCACTTGTCACTCGTTTTTGTCAGGGTTCGCATATAGGCTTCATAGACATTTAAATTAGCGGGCGAAAACAGCATAAATATTACTTTGGCAATGGATGGGTTTGTTTTAAGAAAGCTGCAGGTGGTATCCACGGCAATTTTGCAGGCCGCCTCGATGGGATATCCATACACCCCACAGCTTATCGCCGGGAAGGCCAGAGAGGTGAGGTTGTTGTCAGCGGCAAGCTGCAGACTGTTCCGGTAGCACCCGGTCAGCAAGGTTATATCTTGCGGTTTCCCGCTATAAACCGGGCCCACGGTGTGGATGACATGACGGGATGCAAGATTATAGCCCCTGGTAATTCTGGCCTCACCGGTGGGGCATCCACCCAGGGTCCGGCACTCAGTCAGAAGACCGGGTCCCGCCGCTCGGTGGATGGCGCCGTCAACGCCACCCCCACCCAGAAGAGACGTGTTGGCCGCATTGACAATGGCATCCACATCAAGTTGAGTAATATCTCCCTGCGCGATTTGGATTTTTTCGATGATCTCCTTATTCATTGCAACCTCCTATTCCGGTTAATCCGGCACCAATAAAATAACAAATAACAAATCCCAAATAACAAATAATAACCAATATCCAAAATACAAATTCAAAACACTAAGTTGAGACTGAATAAGCAGATTACGTGGTTTCGGTCATTGAATATTGGAATTTGGAATTTATTTGTTATTTGGATATTGAAATTTGGTGCTTAAAAACTTTGGTGCTTGTATATTGGGATTTTGCCTAAGAAATATTAAAAAGGCAAAGTAAATGACTACAGATCATAGAGCGTTTCATCTCTTTTAGGTGCTGCCCTTTTGGCTCCTTTTATACCTCCTTTTTTTTCGGTCATCAGAAAGGGCTCTTCACCCTCCAGAAGGTCCCCCATCTCCGCTTCGATCGCATCGGGATCTTCGCCGGCCTCCATGCGTTTGAGCGCTTCCTGCATACCGGGTCCCAGCTCCATTCCGGTCATA
>JAFDDW010000091.1 GCA_019310665.1 Deltaproteobacteria bacterium | reverse complement strand
CTGTCAAAGGCATCCGGTTCGCAAAACTTTATATACCAGAACAGTACGCCGTCAGCCCCGGATTCTTTTACTTTGTCCAGTAAATAGGTATGGCGGTCACAATCCGGATGATAGATGCAACAGCACGGCGCCGGATTAAAAAGGTATTCGGTGACGCCTTCCACCAGATTATCCGTTTTCAACGCGTCTTTGGCAACACTTCTCCAACCATTGGCAAAGTCATCATCAACAATGCCGACCCCGGATTCATCAAAGATTTTATAAACTTCGATGGGGTCAAAAACCATACCGGAGACAAGCAATTTGGGTCGCTTATTCTCGGTTATGCTAAGCTTTTCCAAACCCTTTAGTAATTTCTCGAGCATCTGGTTGTAAACATCAGCCGGCAGAAAAAAGCCGGCCTTGATGACCGTGTAGAAATTATGATTTTTAACAAGCCCCGGGTTTTCACGCCGGAGCCGGTAAAGCCGTCTTTGCAGCGCCCGGGTACGACCAACTCGTTTTGACGCTTGTTGCAGTGTCTCGGGCGACATTTTCTTTCCGGTGATCTCTTCCAACCCGTCTGTTACCGATTGGACAACACTTTTTAAATAATTGTTGCGGGCTTCCACGGTCCGTGTAATGGGAATGGAGAGTTCCACTGTCGGTTTGGTAAAAATATGGCGATAAATTTCTCGCAAATTCACCAACGTGTCGCAAAGCGAGGTGAAGGCATAACCTTTGACCATGTTGGCAATCCCTCTCAACTCCAGCTCCAGAACTGACCTTGCCACCGAGCAGCAGTAGGACTGCAAATAAGCGTCTGCATTTTCAAGGGGCAGATTATTGCCCCACAGCTGTACCGGATAGCCTCCGGCCGCATCAATCAACTCCATGGGAAAATAGGCCGGCATAACGCCGATAATGGGACGATTCAAGGCTTTTTCATGGGTCAAAATGGTTTGCGAGACGTTGCTAACTACGTCGTGGAAGGGTTGATACATATTTTCTGCCCCTTAGCCTTTTAAGTTTCAGTAGATATAAAATGATTGATTCCTTTATCTCGACTTTGTTGTCGATAATCAGAAAATATCTTAAATAACTTTTTTTTATAATTATAATCTTCTTTTTCTAACATATTTTCTTCCTACAAGACGACTACGTTTCAAACTACTAAAACGTTCGATCCAGTCCTCCCAGCTAATATAGCCGGAAATCAGAAAATATCACCAATCATATTCTTCCCGCTCAATGATCGTGGCCACGCCCTGGCCGCCGCCGACGCAGGCATTGGCACAGCCGTAGCGGCCACCTTTTTGATTGAGAATGCGTGCCAGGGTCCCCGTCAGGCGGATACCGGTTGCCCCCAGAGGATGCCCGATGGCCGTGCCGCCCCCCATCACGTTGACACGATCGGGATCGAGACCGAGCTCTTTTATGCAATTGAGGGCCACGATACAAAATGCTTCGTTGATTTCCCAGAAATCGATATCAGACGCTTTCAGCCCGGCTTTGTCAAGGGCCTTTTGGCTGGCCGGAACCGGGCCAGCCCCCATAATGGTGGGGTCCACGCCGGCAAATCCGATGGAACGAATCGTGGCCAGCGGTTTGATGCCTTTCTTTTTAGCGGTTTCTTTGGACATCAAGACCATGGATGTGGCGGCGGCATTTAAGGGCGAAGAAATCCCGGCAGTAATGACGCCGTCCTTTTTAAAGGCCGGTTTCAACGAAGCGATGCCCTCCAGTGTTGAATCCCCCCGAACCGCTTGATCCTTGTCCACCACCATCATGGACCCGTCGGCCTGCTCGGCTTCAATGGGTAAAATCTCGCCGTCAAAATATCCTTTTCCCTGAGCCTGTGCTGCCAGCTGATGTGAGCGCAGACCCCATTTGTCCATATCTTCCTTGGTGTAGTCGGTCTGGGCGAAAAGCTTTTCCGCGGTGAGCCCCATGTTCATGGCCGTCATCATGTCCCAATGCCGGTATTTGGGATCCAAGAAAAGCGTCATATTGGGTACGATGGCGCCCCTGTCAATCAAAGGTCCGCCCATGGGCACCCGGGTCATGTGCTCCATTCCGCCTACGAGAACAATATCGGCAAATTCCTGGGCAATTTCCATAAATCCGATCTGAATACCGGCCATGGCGGAACCGCATTGCTGGTCGATAAATTTAGCGGCAATCGTATCCGGAAAATTGGCCAAAAATAAGGGGTTCCGGCCGCCGTAAGCCCACTGCTCGCTGACACCGGTGGCACAGCCCACCAGAAAATCATCTATTTCCTCGGGTTCTACACCGCTTTTCTTTATGACCTCGGGCATCAGTTTGGCCAAAAGTTCATCGGCTCTCATTTTACAAAACCAATCCCTGGCCGGGTCATTGGGTCGGGATCGGGTTTGGGCGGTTCGTAAATATCCTGCTATGACGACTTCTTTCATTTGATTACCTCCAAAGTTTAGTTGAAACAAAATAAGTGCCTAAAATGCACTAAAGTGCCTAAAATGCCTAAAGTTGAGGTATTCTATCGATTTTATAGTTTGGATCACAAAAACACGAAAGCACGAAAAAAAACCGTCAAACTTGAGTAATATAATTTCATGTTTTCGTTGTAAAAAAAGATCACCATCCGATTTTACAAAATCAACTTATTCAACCATTCAACTCAATCAACTCATTTCTATTCCGGATAAAATGTCTTTCCGGACCCTGCCATTTCTTTGATTAGATCGGCCGGTTTGAAGCGTAGACCGTACTGTTCTTCAAGGGCCACAAGCTTCTCGTATACGTTTTTAATCCCCCACTTGTCGGCATACCTCAGAATGCCGCCCCGGTAAGGGGGAAAGCCGGTACCGTAAATCATTGCCAGATCCATATCCTGGGGCCGGTCGCAGATGCCCTCTTCGATCATAAGAGCGGCCTCATTGATTCCAAGAGCCAGCAGCGTATCAATGATTTCCTCTTGCGACATTTGCTTTGGAGACACATTGTATTCTTTGAGGTAATTCTGAACGACCGCGACAACTTTGGGGTTGGGAACCGGCTGGTCACCGCTGTAATCAAAATAACCGGCGCCGGTTTTGCGGCCGTAACAGCCGGTCTGGTAAATGGCCTCGGTCAACGGATGCACTTTGTAGCGCTCTCCCAATCGCTTCTCAAAGGTCTTGCTCACATGATACCCGATATCGATACCGGTGAGGTCCGACAGGGTCGCCGGTCCCATGGGCATGCCGAAATCCAGCATGGCGGTTTCAATGGCAGCGCCGTCGACGCCATCGGCACTGAGGTATACGGCTCCGCCCAGCAGACCGCCAAGCTGTCGGGAGACATAAAATCCCGGCCCGTCATTAACAACAATCGGAATTTTTTTGATGTTACGGGCAAAGGACACGCTGGTGGCCAGGGTCTGGTCGGATGTTTTTCCGGCACAGATAATTTCCAGCAGCATCATCCGATGCGCCGGATTGAAAAAGTGCAGGCCGATCATCCGACCGGGATCTTTGAGGATAGATGCCATTTCAGTGATCGGCAGAGCCGACGTATTGGTGGCAAATATCACATCCGGCCTGCAAATGCCTTCCAGCTGTTTCCAGATGTCCTGCTTCACCTTCATATCTTCCAGCACGGCTTCGATAATCAGATCAACACCCTTCAAATCTTCCAGGGAGGAGGTGGTGGTCAGCTGATTTTCAAGCATGTTGTCCAGATCGGCCTGTTTCATTTTCCTTTTCTTAATGGGGTATTCAAAGGTCTTGCGAACCGAACCGACCCCCTTTTCTATAGCATCCTCGCTGATATCCCACAGCACGGCCTCAAAGCCGCCCTTGAGCAGGAGGCTGACGATACCGGATCCCATAACACCGCCGCCCAGCATAGCCACTTTCTTAATCTTGGCCGGTTCGAGGCCTTCAATGCGGGGCAGCCTACCGGCGGCACGGGTGCTGAGAAAAATACCGATCAGGTTTTTGGCCACATCCGAGATCGCACAGTCGGCAAACAAGTCTGCTTCCCGCTCGAGATCCGCATCGATGTCATAGCTGAATCCCTTATCGATGGCTTCGACCGCTTTGAAGGGGGCAATGTAGCCTTTGGCCTGGGCCGCCATCATGGCCTTGGTAAAATCCATCATGGCCTTTTTCTCGGCCGCACTGGGGATCCAGTAATGACGGTTGCGGGTGGCCCGGGCCTTCAGGTTCAGTTCGCCCGAGACAAAGCGACCGGCCGCTTTAACGGCGGCGTCAACCAGCTTGTCAGGATCCGTGACCTCATCCACCAATCCCCGCTGAAAGGCAACTTCAGCTTTAATGGGTTTGCCGATGGTAATCATTTCCAGGGCGTAGCGCAGGCCGATCAGACGCGGCAGCCGCTGGGTACCGCCGGCACCGGGGATCAGGCCGATCTGAACTTCGGGTTGTCCGAGGTTAATACCCTTAGCGACTGCCCGGTAGTGGCAACACATGGCGATTTCCAGGCCGCCCCCCAGGCAGTTGCCGTTGATGGCCGCCACCACCGGTTTGGGTCCGGTTTCAATGCTGTTCAGAAAACGGGTATTTTCCTTCATCATCGGCAGCAGCTCATCCTTGGTTTTAACGTCTTTAATCTGAGTGATGTCAGCCCCGGCGATAAAATTGCCGCCGGTCCCGGTGAGCACCAGTGCCTTGACCTCATCATCCTCAAAGGCCTCGCCGATAGCCCCGGCCAGTTCCACCACAAAATGCTCCGAAAGCTGATTGACCGGCGGATTATTCATGGTGAACACAGCCACATTGTCCCGGATTTCCACCTGGATTGTTTGGTAGTCCGTTTTCATGACTCATACCCCCTATCCGAATTAGTCGTTATTGGTTATCTGTTTCTTGATATTTAATTTTCTTATCTCTTGCGCAAACGGGCGGCGCGGCAACTGGCGACTATATAGAACAACGAACCGCAGAACCAGGGAAAAGCGAACCGCAGAATTTCGGTCAGTCAGATAGCCATGATCGCGGCTGAAAGCCGCTCCCACCTTTTCACCTTCTCAACCACTCACCTTCTGCCCTCTGTCCTCTGTCGTCTGACTTCTGTCATCTGTCCTCTGATTTCTGACACCTGAAACCTTCTAAATCACCTGACACCTTCAAATATCTGAAACCTACTGAAGAACGACAATAAACTATTCACCCATTTTTCGCGGCTTCCTCATCCCTCAGCACCTTTCTGAGAATCTTGCCCACTGCCGATTTGGGAAGCTCACTGCGAAACTCGACAATTTTTGGCGCTTTGTAGGCGGCCAGCTTTTTTTTGCAAAAGCCGATGATATCTTCCTCTGTTAATGTTTCACCCTCCTTAGGCACCACGAAGGCCTTGATCGTCTCTCCCCGGTACTCATCCGCAATTCCCACGGCCACTGCATCGGCAACCTTTGGATGCTGGTAGAGCACCTCGTCAATTTCGCGGGGATAAATATTGTATCCCCCGGCAATAATCATGTCCTTTTTGCGGTCCACAATGGCAAAGTAGTCATCCTCATCCTGTACGACGATGTCACCGGTATACAACCAGCCGTTTTTCACCTGTCCGGCTGTCTCCTCCGGATTGTTCCAGTACTCTTTCATCATCAGCGGGCTGCGAATGATCAATTCTCCCGGTTGACCTTGGGAGACATCCTCCTCACCGGCTTCTATATCGACGACTCTGACATCCGTATCCGGAAAGGGGATACCAATGCTGCCGGCCTTGCTCATTCCCAACAGCGGATTGGCAATGCCGAGCGAGGTTGTCTCGCTCATGCCCCAGCCTTCGCCGTAGTTGATGCCCATATCCCGGGTCTGATCGATAAGCTCCGTGGGCAGGGGACCACCGCCGCTGTTAAATAAACCCAATTTTTTTCCCAGTTCCAATTCCTCGGCCCTGGGATGGTTGATGACGGCATTGATCATGGTCGGCACGGCCGGGAAAAAGGTAATTTGTTCGAAATTAGCCAGAATCCCCATAAACTCATCAATTTCAAAACGCGGCACCAGAATCTGGGTGGCACAGTTAAACATGCCCCAGTTCAGCACGACGATAGTACCGTAAACATGGAAGAAAGGCAAAAGCGCCATAACAGTGCGCTTCTCGGGAGGTGTCAGATCCGTAAAGGCGGAACCCCACAGGGAGCACTGCATCGTGGCCGCTACCAGATTCCCGTGGGTGAGAACAGCCCCCTTGGGTAAACCGGTGGTGCCGCCGGTGAACTGGATCAGGGCCGGATCGTCCGGCAATATGTCAATCCGGGGCAAGCGGGTGCCGGCAGTATTTTCCAGTAATTGAGAAAAATGATGCCACCCTTCTTCCAGTTCCAATTCCTCGGAAGTGCTCTGTCCTAATCCTTCGATGTAATCGGTCACCCGCGTAACGACAACCCGGGCGATATCCACTTCCTGGCAAAGGGGTCGTATATTCGGTAACACCAAATCGAAGGTAAAAAGCGTGGAAACACCTGTATCGGAGGTAAGTGCTTTCAATTCATCAACCGTATACATGGGATTCAGGTTGACAACGACGGCGCCCAGATTCAGGGCAGCATAATAGGCAATGATATACTGGGGACAATTCGGCAGGTGAACCCCGATGCGATCACCCTTTTTAACTCCCATCTCCCCCAGGGCATTGGCCATTCGCAGAACCTGCTGTCTGAGATCCCAGAAGGTTATTTCGGTACCATAAAAATTTGTTGCCGGTTTGTTTGGGAAATTGCCGGCTGGAATGTTTAAAAAGTAGTGGGCCGGAACTCGCGGGTAACGAATGGTCAAAGGAACATTGTAGTCGTAGTGCCGTTGCCAGGGTCTGTTTTCCATTATTCACCTCCCAGGGACTTCGCATATCCCAGTATATCAGCGTTAGTGTCATGCGGTTTGGCCTCTACAAGGCTCGCTATTGCAACACAGGCTGAAAAGCGGGCTTCCAGTCAACTTATTCAACTCAATCAACTTAATCAACTTTCTTTATTCTACAACCCCCCAAATCCCTCGTCCGTGATATTAATGGCCGCCGGGCTGCCGCCCTCAATGGCATTCATTTTGCCCAGAGTTACCGAAAGCTCGGTGTTAATGAAAAATTCGGCGGTTTTGATTTGCCCTTCGTAAAAAGCG
>JAFDDW010000090.1 GCA_019310665.1 Deltaproteobacteria bacterium | reverse complement strand
TTCCACCGAATTGGGCCTGAGCGGCAAAGGGGAGGTGATTGCGGTCTGCGATACCGGAATCGATACGGCCGACTCCCAGACGATCCACAAGGATTTTGCGGGCCGCATTAAAGCGACTATCAGTTATCCCATTACCAGGGATTTTGCATCTTACGTGAACAATCCCGGCGGAGATGACGGCGCCGCAGATTTGGATAGCGGCCACGGCACCCATGTGGCCGGATCCGTGCTGGGCAATGGGTCGGCCGGGCTGGCCTACAAAGCCAAACTGGTATTCCAGGCTATCGAACAGGAAATGAAATGGAAAAACCCCGGCGATTATCAGCAGTACGGACGATATCTATTAAGCGGAATTCCTCTGGACCTGACCCGTTTGTTTTCCGATGCCTATCGGCAAAAGGCGCGCATTCATTCCAATTCCTGGGGCGGCGGTGCCCCCGGCGAATACGACAGCCAAAGCGAGCAGCTGGATCGTTTCGTCTGGGACCACAAGGATTTTTGTGTCCTGGTGGCCTGCGGCAATGACGGCACGGATCAGGACGGGGATGGGAAAATCAACCCCATGAGTGTGACGTCACCCGCTACGGCAAAAAATTGTATCACCGTCGGCGCCTGCGAAAATGAACGCTCGGCCTTCAACACCAATACCTATGGGGCCTGGTGGCCGGCGGACTATCCCGTGGCACCGTATCGCAGCGATCCCATGGCCAATAATGCAGATCAGGTTGCCGCCTTCAGCAGCCGGGGACCGACCCGTGACAGTCGCGTTAAACCGGAAGTGGTCGCCCCCGGAACCTTTATTCTGTCAACCCGCTCCACCATGATCGCCGCTAACAATCGGGCCTGGTCTGCTTATCCACCCAGCAGACTTTATTACTACATGGGCGGCACGAGCATGGCGACGCCGCTGACTGCCGGTGCCGTTGGCTTGATTCGCGAATATTTACGCACCCATATCGCCATTAAGACTCCATCGGCCGCACTGCTGAAAGCAACCCTGATTGCCGGGGCCAAAAGACTGGCCGGATATGGCACACCCGGTGCGGTGGTTGACAATGATCAAGGCTATGGTCGCGTAAATCTGGATGCAGTATTGGCGCCGCCCAGGACGACTGCGCGCGCGTTTATCGAAATAACGCCGGGACTGCGCACGGGAGAGGTTTACACAGCGGATATCGATGTTAAATCAGCCGCTATCCCGCTTCGCGTGGTGATGGCTTACAGCGACTATCCCGGGTCAGCGCTGGTAAATAATCTCAATCTGATTCTCGTAGCCCCTGACGGCAAACGCTTTGTGGGCAACCAGACATCCGGTGGCTCCCTGACGATGGACGTCAAAAACAACGTCGAAGTGATCCATATACCAAATCCGTCGCCGGGTTCCTGGACGCTTCAGGTGGTGGGTTCAAACATCCCCCATGGGCCCCAGGAGTTTGCCCTGGTGTATTTGGCCCATTTGAGTGGAGAATCAGAAAAAGAAGTTATTTCCGAAGAGGCCGCCCCTGATTTGGCTGTTCCCGATGACGATGCCAACGGCGTGCACAGCATTATTCCGGTATCTCAAGGGGGAATAATCGGCAATCTAAAAGTCGGCGTCAACATCACCCACACTTACATCGGCGACCTTCGCGTTGTATTAACCGCCCCTGATAATACAGAGGTCGTGCTCCACAATCGCACCGGGGCGAGCACCAACGATCTGGTCAAAACCTACGATGTTCAAACGACGCTGAATCTAAAACGGTTAAACGGCAAATCGGCATCCGGTGACTGGCAGCTCACGGTATCCGATCATGCCGGCATTGACACCGGGAGACTGCGGCGCTGGGACCTGGCAATCCAACTCGCATCAACCCGGCACATCGAACCGGAAAGCACTCCGTCAATTGCCATACCGGATAATGATCCTAAGGGTGCCTCTGACAGTATCGATATCGTAACTACCGGAGATATAAGCGGTGTCAATGTATGGGTCGATATTACCCATACCTGGGTTAGCGATTTGCAGGTAAGGCTGACAGCGCCATCGGGGAGTGAAATTTTACTGCACGATCGCAGTGGCGGCAGCCAGGACAATCTGATTAAAACATACTCGCAGGAAAGCCTTACGGCAATGAAAACCCTGCTGGGCCAGTCGGTGCAAGGAACCTGGATCCTTCGCGTCATTGATCTGGCCGGCCGCGATATAGGCAAACTCAATCGCTGGGGTTTGAAACTGACGCTTTAAATACTTCCGACGGTAATTGCAGGGGCTTGACTTTTGATCGGGTTCTCGCTTAAAAGTAGGGAGCAGAATCTCATACTTGAATCTTGCAAAATCCAGGTCATACATTTAAAACCGGAGGTCTCCATGGTCAAATTGAAACTAATCATACTTGGGTTTTCGATCCTGGCCGTCAGCTGTGCTTCAGTAACTGAAATGAAAACAATGGATAAGTTCGAGCAGAACGCGGATTCGTATGAGTTGGCAATTCGATGGTCGAACTTTGACATGGCCAGCTCTTTTTTGAAGAATCAGCAGGACCCGGGGATTGCCTCCCAAATAGAACATCTTAAGCAGTTCAAGGTTACGTCTTACACGATTAAACGCTTTCTTCCTTCCGCGGACAAGTTGCAGGTCCTTATATTTGCCGAAGTTCAATACTTTAAAAAAAATGGGTTGATTGTCAATAATATCACTCACCGGCAGTTATGGGAATACGACAAGGAAAAGGAAAACTGGTTTCTTACCAGCGGATTGCCTGATTTAAAGTAAGCCCGCAGAATCTATCCTTCTCCCGGCCAGCAGATTCAACGTTGGCAATCGGAGGAATCCGGAAATTAACCCGATTAGAATCGAAGCCAGCCTGGCATAAATGGCATTCCCGGCGAAATAATTATGAAATTATCAATCAGTTTCCGCAAGAGAACCGGAAAGTGCCCCTGGAGTTTCGGTTGACGGAAGGCGGCGGTCAAGGGGGAACAGCATCCTGCTGCATATCCCGCCTGGGCGGAAAGGTTGCTTATACCGGCAAACTCGGTGATGACGACGAAGGCCGCTTTTGCCTGAAAAGGCTGAAAGACTTCGGTGTGGGCACGGATTATATCGAAATTGTCAGGGACGGAAAAACACCGGCAGCCTATGTTTTTGTGACCGCCGCCAGCGGTCAGCGCACCATCATATACGAACGCAACGCCTTGCCCAGGATTACCATTGATCAAGGGATCGAAAATCTGGCTGCCGAATCAGAGGTTGTGCTGCTGGATCCGGAAGTCACCTATCTGGGCGGGCAATTAAAAGCCGCCGGGGGGGACAATATCAAGCTGGTTTACGATTGCGAAAGATGGCGCCAGGGCATTGAAGATATCATGGATACCGCCGATTATTTCATTCCCTCTTCTGATTTCCTGGATTCTGACAGGTTGAATTTCGGTGATATACCGTTTAATCGGAAAATATTTAAATTAAATGAGATGGTGACCGGCCAATTAATCGTTACCCGGGGCGAGAAAGGCGCCTATTATTTTAGTGCTGATACACTCTATCAGGTGGTCGCGCCCGCGGTGAATGCGATTGATACGATCGGTGCCGGTGACAATTTTCACGCAGCCTTTGCTCTGGCCCTGACAAAAGGATTTGATCTGCACCGCGCGGTCAAATTGTCGGTGGCAGTAGCATCTTTATCCTGCAGAGAATACGGCGGCCGGAACGGCATTCCGAATATGCAGGAAGCGATGGAAGTTGCAGAAAAATTGGAAGAACGCGAACGGGGGCTAATTGAGGAGTCGGGGAGTTTCACCTCAAATGCCTTTTGAAGGAACCGTTGGCGCATCTCAGATTGTCAAGGTCCGCACGGGCTATTCCCCGGGCTGACCGCGCGAAGATTGAAAAACTCCCCGATCCTTCTGTTAATTTAAATTATTTATGGGTGAATGGAAAATGAGAAGTGTTAATTTTGTTGATCAGGGAGCCAGCCGCTATCTAATCGGCAATGTTGAACCCTATGACCAGAAAAATGAAATGTTCAAGCGTCCGTTCTGGGACCCGGAGATGAGGGACCTGGGGGAAAAATTCTACTTCACAGCGATCGAGCCCCGGGAAAAACCCGGTTATCGATTATCTGATATATCGGCGATCAATGCTTCCTGGCGCCTGGAAAGGGAATTCGCCCTGGGAGTTCGCGGCGGTCGTACGGGGTTTTACGCCTGGGATTGGGACGGCAAATTTGGATATCCCCGAGTCCCATCCGGCCTGAAAATTAAAATCGACGACCCCAGGACCAACACCCGAAGAGTCAAAAAAGCGGCTGTCTTATTCGGGGCTTCCCTGGCGGGTATATGTAAACTGGACCGCAGGTGGATATACTCTCCGGCTTATTTACTGACCCCGGAAGGTGGCAAAACCGATGCCAATGTTGTTCCGGAGGAATTTAAATATGCTATCGCCATTGCCGTGGAAATGAATTACGACGCCATTCGGTGTTCGCCGGCCGGACCGGCATCCATTGCCACCGGCCTGGGTTATTCGAAAATGGCATTCACCGCCGGGTTGCTGGCCCAGTATATCCGTGGATTGGGCTATCAGGCCATCCCCTGCGGCAATGATACCGCCTGCAGCATTCCCATCGCCATCGATGCCGGGCTGGGAGAAATTGCCCGCAACGGGTTGCTGATAACCCCGCAATACGGACCCCGGGTACGCCTGGCCAAAGTTTTGACGGATTTACCGTTAATTCCCGATAAACCGATTGAATTCGGGGTGCGGGATTTTTGCCTGATTTGTGAGCAATGCGCCAAAAAATGTCCCAGTAAAAGCATTATGTTTGGCGCGCCGACGGATAAGCCGCACAATATCTCCAACCGTGAGGGGGTCATGACCTGGCATATCAATGCCGAAACCTGTCTCAATTTCTGGGCGGATAACCATACAGATTGTTCCAATTGCATCCGGACCTGTCCCTTCAACAAGCCGCCCGGCCTGCTTCATGACGGGATCCGCTGGGGAATCAATAACGCGCCCTGGTTAAACAAGCTGTTTCTGTGGGGCGATGATGTATTTGGCTACGGCAAGAAGGGTGATTCAGCCCGTTTCTGGATGCTCGATACTGGATCCTCGATGCTGTGATGCTCGATGCTGGATGCTCGATAAATTGGAATTCTATCATTTTAGTGACAAAGATCTGGTGTCGACAGCCCTTGTCCAGACTTTAATTCGCCTGATTTATAAAAAATGTCGCTTTTGTCTGTATGAACTCAAAGAAGCACTTGACATATAAAGGAATTCATTCGAATTTTATTATTAGATCGATTTTGAATTGGTTTGACTTTTTTCTTAAAAGAAACTAGGAGTGGATATATTTAAACTTTACTTATGGAACCGCTAAAGCTGATCCCACAGTGTATTGACTGCCTGCTGTCTCTGACAAAAAGCGCTACTTTGATGGCTGCGCCCGATAATACCAGCCTGGCTGAAAAAACAGAAAGCGCCGCCCGCAAAATACTGGCAGATGCTGAAATCAATGTCACCAGTTCGCCCCAGGTTGCCAATCGAATCCTGCGGGAGATCAGGCGTCTCTCGGGTGTGGAAGACCCTTTCGCAGAATTCAAAGCCCGGGAAATGGATCAGGCCCGTAAAATTTTTTCGCAACTCAAAACCCCTATTGGAGATGATCTGCATTCGTGCGTGAGCCTGGCTCTACTGGGCAACACCCTGGATTTCTTTATAAATTCGGAACAAGTGCTGGCTGATCTCCCGTTGCAGTTTCTTAACGAAATCTCCTATTTCCAGGATGACACGGATCAACTTGAAGCCGTTTTGCGAGAAAAGCCTGCAAAGGTTTTATATCTCACAGACAATGCCGGTGAGATTTACTTTGATCTGCCGCTATATGAATACATTCGCGACAGGTCCTGTAAAACCATACTGGTCGTAAAAGGCGGTCCTTCTCTCAACGACCTGACGAGAACGGAACTGAAGTCAGCCGGATTGGAAAAGCTGTTTGACACTGTGATGGATACTGGCACCGATGGTGCCGGAATCGACTGGGAGAACGTTTCCAGGGACTTTTTGGATCTGATCGCTTCCGCCGACCTGGTCATTTCAAAAGGCATGGCCAACTTCGACGTATCTGCTCCGGTTTTTTTCCTGTTTAAAGTCAAATGCGAACCGATTCAAAACTATATTCAAGCGCCGGCCAACAGTTTTATGGCATTGTGGAAAAAAGAAATCTAAAGTGATTATATGATTGTGCAGGCGCACATATGGATAACAATTCCGGTGACGGTTACCAGGAACCAGTGACCGGAAACCAGCGGCAATCCAGTTAGATCTTTTCGAGTGTATATTTCCGGCTTTCGAGTGTATATTTCCGGCTGCCCAGCCCGATTTTTTCTCCGTAATCGAGTTGGATGGGCCAATCGATATCGGGGTACAACCCTTTGAATTTGTCTTTTCCCGGCAGTCGATTTTTTTTAAGGCACGAATCCGGAAGCGCCCGTTCCCGGTTGACCAGATCTACCGATGCCTGGTCAATGGCGACCGGATCGGTGGAGGCCACAACCCCGATGTTGCGCACGATGGGGGCATCGTTAAATGGCGGGCAGTCACAGGCCGGAGATACATCCGTGATAAAGTTGACAAACAACGCCCGGTCTTCTTTACCCTTGAGCACGCCCATGGTGTATTCCACCATTTTTTCTAAAAATACCGGCACTGTTTCATTCCACTGAATGGCAATCGCCTGGTTGGGACAGATTAAGATACACTCGCCGCAGCCGATACATTTTTTAGGGTTAATCCGGGCCTTGGTTTCAACCATGGCGATGGCTTTCGGGGAGCAACGCAAAATACAGTCGCCGCACCCCACACACTTTTTTGCTTTAACCTTGGGAGACACAACCGAGTGCTGGGCCAGCTTGCCCTTGCGTGATGCGCACCCCATGCCGGTGTTTTTAAGGGCGCCGCCGAAACCGGTGAGTTCATGGCCCTTGAAATGGGCAACGGATACAAAGGAATTGGCCTCAACAATTTCGGTACCGATGTAGACCTTCTTGAATCGTTTCTGATTGATGGTGACCGCCGTCTCGCTTTTGCCTCTTAGGCCGTCGGCAATAATTATGGGAGCGTCCACCACCGGAAGAGCAAACCCGTTGCGGATAGCGGTAGCTATATGATGGGGGGAGTCGCTGCGGGTGCCGACATAGAGGGTGTTGGCATCAGTTAGAAAGGGGACGGCCCCAGCCTCCTTGATGCAGTCAACTATTTTCCTTATAAAAACCGGCCGGATAAAGGCGGTATTGCCCAGTTCCCCGAAATGCAGCTTAACAGCCGTTAGATCTCTTTTTTTGACGATCCCGGACAGAGCCGCAGCTTCCAGTAATTTGCCCAGTTTGTTGACAAAGCTGTCTTTGTATGTGGCTCTCAAATCGATGAAATGAACAGTGCTTGGCATAAGAATTCTCCAGTGGTAGAGTCAGGGTTAAAAGCAGGAGCTTTATGATAATATGGCCATGTTTAGTCCGCTGTAATCATTTTGTCTATGAATTTTTTCAGCCGGTTCCGGTTGAAGCCGGGAGATTTGAGAGCCCGATATGAAAATAAAATCAAATCTGGAAGCCTTGAACCGGGTTTATGAGGTTTACGATGCGTTTAGTTCAACCCTGGATCTGGCCTGCAAGGAAAAATGCGCCCATTGCTGCACCAGCAATGTAACGTTGACGACCCTTGAAGGATACAAAATTGTTGCTGATCTTATCGCCGCCGGCAAACTGGACGTCATCGACCGACTTAAAGATACGGCCGGAGGGCCACGGTTTCAGCCCCTGCTCACCGCCAACCGGATGGCCGAGCTGTGTGCCGCGGAAGCCAAAGTCCCACAAGAGGATACCGCCGACGAATGGCAGGACTGCGCCCTGCTTATCGACAGCCTTTGCACCATTTATGACCTGCGGCCTTTCGGCTGCCGGTGTTTCGTTTCGCGCAAAAACTGTGGAGAGACGGGCTATGCGGATATCGACGATTTTACAGCATCGGTGAACACCGTGTTTTTGCAGGTCATTGAACACCTGGATGCCGAGGGCTGCTCGGGTAATTTAATTGACCTGCTGCCGTTCATGGCATCCGAGGACAACCGGCGGGCCTATGAGAAAGGTGAATTGAACTGCGAGGACAACGGGTTGATCGTAAACTGGGAGCTGAAAGTGCTGATGATTCCGCCCGAACACCGCGCAAGAATTGAGCCGATTCTGCAACAGCTGCGAGAAATTAATCCATAACCAGAACCCATCTCAAAAAAGGAATGGTTATCTTAAAACGATCTTGACTTGATATGTTGGAAATTTAAGAGGGTAGCAAAGGTTGTCACGCTCCGGCAGGAGAGGCGCGAGATCCGAGCGTCCTCCTCAATGCCGTTGTTGGGTGATATTAATTTCAATTGACATTTAAATTTGATGGACATATTATAGGACAATAAATTAGATAAATTGCGATAACCATTTAATATTAAATTAAATAATTTGTTATTTGATTTGGACATTTATGCGGACATACTTAAAGACACATCCGTGGCTAATTTTTCAGGTCGATTTAAGACTCCTTGATTACGTGATCTGGGTCGCACTCGGCGAAGCTCAATCTAAGTGTGAGCACATTTCTGGAATTCCTCTCAGACCGTCAGTGGCAAGACAGCTGCACATGGTTTATCTAGCTAAAGGGGTTTTAGCCACAACAGCAATCGAGGGCAATACCCTGACAGAATCACAAGTCCTTCAACACCTTGAAGGCAAACTAGAGCTTCCGCCCACAAAAGAGTACCTCTCCAGGGAAATCGACAACATAATCGAAGCTTGCGATAAAATTGCCACCGACATACTTGTTCGAGACCCAGCTGAACTATCAGTTAAGAAAATAGAAGCCTATAACAAACTGGTCTTGGATAAACTGACTTTAGACGAATCAATCTTGCCCGGACAAATCAGAACTTTTCCTGTTGGCGTAGGCGGCTATCGCGCAGCACCGGCAGAGGATTGTCAGTACTTACTTGAAAGGCTTTGCCTATGGCTTAATGAATTCGAGATCCCTGAAGACAACCGGATCGTTTTCGGAATAATAAAAGCCATCATTGCCCATATTTATTTTGTGTGGATACATCCATTTGGTGATGGAAACGGCAGAACGGCCAGGTTAATCGAATTTCAAATCTTGTTGGAAGCCGGGATACCAACACCCGCAGCCCATTTGTTAAGTAACTTCTATAACCAAACACGAACTGAATATTATCGACAATTGGACAAAACAAGCAAAACCAAGGGAGATATCTCTGATTTTATAAAATATGCGATAAATGGATACGCTTACGAACTTAGGGATCAACTCAATATCATTAGAATGCAACAATGGGATATTGTATGGCGTAATTATGTTCATGAAATGTTTAAGGATCAAACTTCTGAAGCCGCTATCCGTCAAAGGCATTTAGCGTTGGATCTTTCTTTTCAAACAGACGAACCCATTCGCATGTCTAAAATACCTGGGATTAGCACCCGAATGGCAGCGGCTTATGCAAAAAAGACCAGAAAAACCATGGTGCGCGATGTCAACAAACTCATTAACATGGGATTAATGGAACGTACCAAAGATGGTATCCGCGCTAAGCGCGAAATTATCTTGGCTTTCTTACCGGCAAGAAAATTCAGCTAATCAATAAAATATTGCGGAATCAGGCTTTGCGTGACAACGCAGCCATTGAGCCTAAGATCGGGTTTTGAAAGTGCTTCGACTCAATTTGTTGACGGCATCACTGATCACCTGAACGGCCTCGTCGATGTCGGCCGCCGTGGTCATCCGTCCCGTTGTCAGCCTTAAGGTGCCTTTGGCCCATTCTAGGGGCACCTCCATTGCTTTGAGCACCTGGGAAACTTCCACCTTATCCGAATGGCAGGCGGCACCGGCCGAGGCGGCAACTTCCAGACCGATTTCTTCCAATATGCGATTGGCCTCCAGATCCCGAAACGAAATACTGAGGGTATTCGGCAATCGCTGGTCCGGGTGACCGTTTAACTTAACCTGGGCACATTCTTTTTTAATTCCTTCCAAAAGCCTGTCGCGCATTTGCTGCATGTGCAACCTGTTGTTTGCCAGATCGCGTTTGGCAATTTCACAGGCTTTTCCCAGTCCCACGATTTCCAGAACATTTTCGGTTCCCGGCCGCAGGCCGGCTTCCTGTCCGGCCCCGTGCATCAAATTGGGCAATTTTACGCCGTCACGGATATAAAGTGCTCCCACACCTTTGGGGGCATACACCTTATGGCCGGCAACCGACAGCAAATCCACACCGAGCGTATCCACTTCACAGGGGATTTTCCCGATGGACTGGGCGGCGTCGGTGTGCAACAAGATACCCCGGCTTTTTGCGATCTCTCCAATTTCGGATATAGGCTGAATGGTGCCCACTTCGTTGTTGGCGTGCATGATCGTAATCAGAATGGTATTTGCTTTAATGGCGTCGGCCACATCTGAAACACTCACCCGTCCCTGGTTATCGACCGGGAGATAGGTAACCTCCCATCCATTTTCTTCAAGGTAGGCGCAGACCTGCAGTATGGCCGGGTGCTCAATTTGGCTGGTGATCATGTGATTGCCTTTATCCCGATAGGCTTCAGCGACACCTTTCAGGGCCTGATTGTTGGATTCGGTGCCGCCGCTGGTAAAGATGATCTCCTCCGGCCGGCAATTGAGCAGGGAAGCAACCTGGCGGCGGGCTTGCATGACGGCCTTGTGGGAGGGTATGCCGTAACCGTGTGAACTCGAAGGATTACCGAATTCATCTTCCAGAAACGGCCGCATGGCGGCAATAACTTCGGGATCGTGCGGGGTGGTGGCGTTATAGTCAAGATATATGGGTTTTTTCATAGCCTGCCTCCAGATTATTTTCCACCAATTTCGAACGATTTAAATCTCAAGCACCCAATCACAATATCCAAATAACAAATAAGCATCAAAATTTCAAATTCAAATCCTTAATGACGGGTTTGGGATTTCGAATTTGCCCTTTTCTGCCGTGAGGTAAAATGTATGGTCTCCTTCAAGACTTCATCTTGCCATTAAAAGAAGTTGAGTCGGGTTCACCGTTTATTCTCGCATTTAAATAAAATACCTTTACAATTAACCATAAATAGTATATTTATGATTATATTTTTAACCATTAATTAAGGAAATTATATCCTAAAATTGACCATACTTGGAGCGGGTTAAGAATGAAACGTTTGATTGACAGGGGTTTGCAGGAGTGGGCGGATGATTCCGGAAGGAAGTCGCTGCTGCTTCGAGGGGCCAGGCAGGTTGGCAAGACTTATAGCTGTCGAGAACTCGGAAAGGCATTTGATGAATTTGTCGAAATCAATTTTGAAATTGAACCCCGCTATATCGAGGTTTTTGAAAGGGATCTGGATCCGAAGCGTATTGTTCGGGATATAGGGCTTTTAGTCGGTAAAGATATTGTACCCGGTAAAACATTGTTATTTCTTGACGAAATTCAGGAAGCACCCAAGGCATTAAAATCGTTAAGATATTTTCATGAACTGATGCCCGAACTGCATGTTGTGGCGGCCGGTTCTCTTTTGGATTTCATCCTGGAGAATATTGGGTTGCCGGTGGGGCGTGTATCTTTGTTGCACATGTATCCCATGTCATTTCTCGAATTCCTGCTGGCAAAGGGAGACCAGGGGCTTGCCGAGCTTTTACTGGAGCACGATCATCGATCGGCTCTAATTAATCCCGTGCATCAAAAATTAATTCATATTCTTGGTGAATACCTGGCAACCGGCGGTATGCCGGAAGTAGTGCGCAGCTGGATTGAAACCGAAGATTTGAAGAAATGCGGCCAAAGACAGACGGAACTGATCGAAGCCTACAGGCAGGACTTTTCCAAATATGTCAAAAAGTACCAGATTAAATACGTTGAATTGATATTTAACGAAATTCCCCGCTTGCTGGGTCGAAAATTCAAATACAGCCGGCTGGCAGGCAACTGGCGCAAGAGGGAACTGGCTCCGGCCCTGGATTTACTTCTCAAGGCATCCGTTGTTCATGACGTGAGACACACATCCGCCAGTGGGATACCGCTTGGTGGCGGGGTCAATCCCGATCGTTTTAAAACCATTTTTCTCGATATTGGATTGACTCAGACCGTGCTTGAACTCGATCCGGCCGAATGGATACTGAAACCTGAAACGTGTTTGGTAAACCGGGGCGCCATTGCAGAAGCCTTTGTTGGGCAGGAGCTGCTGGCTTATTCTAACCCGGCAAGAAAGGCTTCATTATATTACTGGCATCGTGAAGCCCACTCCAGCAATGCCGAAGTGGATTATCTTCTCCAACAGCGGCAAAACATTACCCCCATTGAAGTAAAAAGCGGTTCCCGGGGGACATTACGCAGTCTGCATCTTTTCCTGAAAGAGAAGTCATCCGTAAGTTCCCGGGGCGTAAGATTTTCCGGGTATCCCTTTTCCGTGCAGGAATATCTGCATTCATATCCATTATACGCGGTTGCCAATTTAATGCGCGATGAAATCTCACTTTGACCGGGTATCAATGGCACCAAAACGTGGCGTCCCCTTTTTGTCCTTTTCCCATACCCGCACAGATGGAAACAGGGAGGGGTCGGTGTTGGGCAGAAATTTGGCCGCACTGAACCGGTTCATAAATTCCTGGTTGACGTTGAGCTCCAGGTAGGTGATGCGGTCGCGGAGGCGGTCAATTTCTTCGAGGCCAGCGGCTGAGGTAAGGGCCAGGGTGGCGCCTTCCAGGGAGCTGTTGCCCAGTGGCTGGTAGCTTTCTAAAGGCAGATCCGGCAGCATGCCGATGGAGATGGCCGAGCGGGGATCGATGAAGGAGCCGAATGTGCCGGCCACATAAAACCGTTTGAGTTCCGCCGGCGTCATACCGACCGAAGCGGTGATGGTTTCTAAAATGGTGTACATGGCGGCTTTGGATCGAATCAGGCTGTCCAGATCGGCCTGGCTGATGGTCAGATCCGATCCGGTGCCGGAACGGTCGGCCGGGACGACCACCAGGTGCAACAGGCCGTCAATTTCTTTGAGGCGGCTGCCGCCGGCATCCGGTACCAGCTTGCCGCGGATGTCCATCATACCGGATAGAAAAAGCTGGGCCGCCAGATCGATCACCCCGGAGCCGCAAATTCCCCGGGGTGGTTTTTCCTCAATGGTGTGAACCTTAAATTCGCGGGTGTCCGGATCTACCGCAATTTTGTCGATCACCCCCGGACCCGCCGTCATGCCCATGCGGGTGACCCCGCCTTCCAGGGCCGGACCGGCGGCGCCGGCGCAGGCGATCAGCCAATTTTTGTTGCCCAGCACCACTTCGGCATTGGTTCCCACATCTACCAGGATAGCGGTCTCTTCTCTTTTATAAATTTCCGAGTATAAAATCCCGGCAAT